>JABZHE010000059.1:0-6001 GCA_015259025.1 Atopobium sp.
CTACCAGGCCAACGGGGGTCCTCATGGTGCTCCCACTCGCGCTGAGCAACCCCAACCTGCTCACCGTCAACACTAAAGAGAACGGCGCGAATACTTCCTGTTCCCGCGTCTAGTGCAAGAAGATACTTGCTCATTAGATCCTCCTTGTTTACGAAAGAAGCAGCTCAGCAGCGGTGTCTGAATCCGTGATGAGCACGTTCAGATAGCCGCCGTTAAGTACTGCTTTAATTGCCGTAACTTTATCTTTGCCACCAGCAACGCCAACAACGTTTTTGAGCTGGCGAAGCTTGTCCAGATCGGTGCTAATGACGCGATCTTCAATTTCTGTCTTAATAAGGGTGCCGTCTTTATCCATAAAGTGATTGAGGACGTCGCCGACAGCTCCCTGCATCTTAAGTACGGCCAGCTCACCCTCGTTAAGGATGCCGTTGCGCAAAACGGTTGCGCCCTCAACTGCGGCGCCGATGCCGACCACACTCATGTCCGCATGTTCCGTCATAGTGGACACGTCTTGCAGGCTTTTCTCGTCAAGAAGTGCATCGCGTACTTGGCGAGAAGACACAACAAGTGGAGACGGTGTTAGGAACAGGTGCATGGAGTAGGCGGTGGTGCCAACGGATGGCAGGTAGTAGCTCACGCCGCCCGTAAGGCTTACAACGTTGAGTGACTCCTCGCGGTTCTTGGCAAGAAATCCCAGCATGCGACTGACGGTGTCGCCGTAGCCAATGTTGAGGTAGCCGTCCTCGCGCAGGTGATCGGAGACGTAGTGAGCTGCGCCCTGGGCAATGGATTGATTAATGGCAGAGCTGTCCAGGGGAGTTGGGACCACAAAAGCGTCCTTGAGGCCAAAGCGGTCAATAAGGAGCTGTTCTGCGGAAACGCGCTGGCTGTCGTTTTTTCTGAAGCTGAACTGAACAATGCCTTGCGCGCGAGCCTCTTCAAGCAGACGAATAACTTTTGCACGAGAAACGCCCATGACCTCAGCAATCTGAGCCTGGGTGTTATCTTCCATGTAGTAATACCATGCAGCCTTGGTGGCTAGTGCATAAGTTTGTTCGTCCATGTGTCCTCCTGTTGATACTTTTGTTTAATGATAAAACATTTGTATCTAACATACTAGACTTCATTATAGTAATTATTCTCCCTATTAACAGGAAGATATACTACAAATACCATAATTACGTATAGAGGTATTGCGGACTATTGTTCATGATACAATCAAAAATACCATTCACGGCAGTAATAATACCGTTTGCCGTGACGGTGCTTTGAAGAATGCCTATTTATATATATCTTCAAAGTGTGAGATTTTGTACGGCCGTTTGTTATTTTTTGGTAGGAGGTACTATGGGTGAAACTTTTGACATCGATATCGATGCCACTGACCCAAAGTCGCCTGAAGGAAAAGATGTGTGCGAGCAGTGTGACACACTTCTTTCCGTCCGCGGAATCAAGAAGTCATTTGGTTCCAACGAGGTCTTAAAAGGCATTAACTTAGATTTGGCGCCAGGAGAGGTTATTTCTCTTATTGGTGGCAACGGTTCCGGTAAATCTACCCTCATGAAGATCATCATGGGTATTTACTCTGCCGATGAGGGAGAAATTTCTATCGATCGTCAAAAGGTTGATATCTCCAACCCTAAGGCCGCGCTTGCACACAGTATTTATATGGTTCCTCAGGAGCCAATGCTGTTCCCTAACATGACCGTTAGAGAGAACATCACCATTGGTTTTGAGGCTCCAAAAGCCGAGCTTAACAAGATGCTCGAAGACACCATGAAAGAGATTGGCTGGGAGCTTGACCTGGACCGCAAGGCAATGACACTTTCTATTGCTGAGCAGGGAATGGTTGAGATTCTCCGCGGTCTTATGCGTCACTCCGAGATCCTTATTCTGGACGAGCCAACCTCCGCACTTACTTTTGACGAGGTACAGAGCCTCTTCAAGGTAGTCCAGGAGCTCAAGCAGAAGAACATCGGCATCATCTACATTACACACCGCCTGGCAGAGGTCTTTGAGATTTCTACCAGCATCGGCATTCTGCGCGACGGCGTTATGGCTATGCGCGGCAAGGTAGAGGACTTCACGCGAGAAGATCTTGTACGCGGACTTCTTCCACCAGACGCAGCAGAGATTAAGAAAGAGATTGCCGAGAGCGCAAACATTGATTACGACGCAGAGCCTATCTTTGAGCTTGCCGAGTTCACTGGTTATGGTTTTGCTGACGTAAACCTCAACATCTATCCAGGCGAGATTGTTGGTCTTGCAGGTATCGTTGGTGCTGGTAGATCAGAGATGGCTACCACCATTTACGGTATGGATAAGGTTCTGGGTGGCAAGGTATTTGTCGACGGTAAAGACATCACTGGCAAGTCCACCAAAGACGTTATTGCCGCAGGTCTGAGCTATGTCCCAGAGGACCGCTTCAACGACGGTCTGTTTAGAATTCGTGACGTTGCCGAGAACACCACAAGCTCTCTGCTTGCTAACTCTTCCCTGGGTAAGCTGTTGCTCAACCGCAAAGAAGAGGATAGGGTTTCTCAGAACTATGTTGATAACTTCCGCACCAAGGTCACAGGCCTTGATCAGGAGGTAGGCGGCCTCTCTGGTGGTAACCAGCAGAAGATTGTTATTGGCCGCGCATTCTCGGTTGCTCCAAAGGTTGTTATTTTGGACGAGCCAACTCGTGGTATTGATGCTGCTGCTCGTGGCGATGTATACGCTGTTCTGCAGGAGCTCCGTAAGCAAGGTGTTTCTATTCTTCTGATTTCTTCTGATATGGAAGAGATTATTGAGCTTGCTGACCGTGCGTTCACCATGTACCAAGGACGCATTAATCACGAGTTCAAAAAAGAAGAAATTACGCAGGACAACCTCATGTCCGCTGCATTTGGATTGTAGGAGGTGACGTATGGATCTTGTAAAGCGCCTTCTCAAGGCTAGGGGACTGAGCAGCCTCGCATTCCTGATTGCTCTCTTTATTATTGTTGGTGCGATGAATCCCGCATTCTTGACACCTGCAACAATTGCTGCCTGCTTTAACACGTCCGTTGTCTACACATTGGTCGCTGTTGGTGTGGCCTTCACCCTGTTCATCGGTGAGATTGACGTTTCTGTTGGTTCCAACCTGGGACTTGTTGCTGTGGTAGTTGGCAGCATGCTCAGAGATGGAACTCCACTTCCTGTTGCTTGCCTGGTAGGCATTCTTATTGGCGTAGCAATTGGCTTGGTTAACGCATGGGGCGTTGCCGTTATGAAGGCTCCATCGCTCATCTTTACCCTGGGTACCAACGGTGTTCTGCGCGGTATTGTTTACGTGTACACCAATGGTCAGTGGGTTGAGAACCTTCCTAAGGAGTTCAAGGACTTCTCGGCAGTAACTGGTATTGGTGACTTCACTGTTTACTACTGCGCAGTTATTGCACTGGTCATTCTGATTCACTTTGCGCTGACCCAGACCCGTCGTGGCCGCTGGTTTGCAGCAGTTGGCGATAACGCTAACGGTGCAACCCTGGTTGGTATTCCAGCTCTTCAGACCAAGGTTCTGGCATACGTCATCTGCGGCGTTATGGCAGCTATCGGCGGCATCATCTTCTGCAGCCGTATTGGTTTTGTCACCCCAATGAGCGGTAATGGCTACGAGATGAAGGCTATTGCAGCCTGCGTTCTTGGCGGCGTTAGCTTGCTTGGTGGCGTTGGCTCCGTCCTTGGTGCAGCTGTCGGTTCCGTCATCATGGCATCCATCAGCTACCTGTTGGTCTTCATGGGCTTCTCGTCAAATTACGACAACGCAATTACCGGCGTCATCCTGATTGTCATTGTTGTTGTGGACGCTCTGCTCCAGCATCGTTCTATTGTTCAGAACAGGCATGCTCGTCTGAACGCACGTGTTTCTCCAAAGTCAAGCTCTGAGGTTCTTGCAGAGCAGATTGCAGACTTTGGCGAGGCAGCAATGAGCCCTTTGGGTAAGAAGGGCGGTGTTCGCTAATGATGAAGACACTTAAGGGATTCTTGTCCAAGGGCCAGACAAGCTGGAACATGATTCTTATTGGCCTGCTTGTGCTTGAGTTTGTGATTTTTGGTGCTGCAAACGGCAAGTTTTTGCGTCCAGCACTGCTGTTTACCAGCATTAACGACAACCTGCCAGTCTTTATGATTTCGCTCTTTGTAACGCTTGTTATGGTTACTGGCGGCATCGACATCCAGGTTGCGTCTCTGGTTGGTCTGACGTCCATCACCATTGGCGTTGGTTGGCAGGACTTTGGCCTTCCTATCTGGGGCGCCGTGGGCGTTGCCTTTGTCCTGGTTGTTGCTTGTGGCGCGCTTTCGGGCTTCTTGATTGCGTACTGCCGAGTGCAAGCAATGGTTGTTACCCTGGGTGGTAGCTTCCTGTACTCCGGTCTGGCACTGCTCATCTCCACGCTCTCCAAGACCGAGAGCTACCAGGGAATTGGTGGTTTCCCCGAGGACTTCAAGTTTGTATCTAACTTCCAGCTCTTTGGCGTCATCCCATTCCAGCTGCTGATCTACATCTTGATGCTGGTCATCGCGTTCATTCTACTGCACAAGACCAAGTATGGTCGTCGCATCACCCTGGTTGGCGTTAACCAAAGTGCAGCTGAGTTCTCCGGCATTAACAGCCGAGCAGTCATCATGTCTACCTACATGCTTTCCGCAGTTTCTGCAGTTATTGCAGGTGTTATTCTGACCGCCTACCTGGGTACCGCTAAGTCCGATCTTGGTGCTGACCTCACCATGGACATCATCACCGCAGTTGTTTTGGGTGGCACGCTCTCCACTGGTGGTAAGGGCTCCATTGTTGGTACCGCACTTGCTTCGTTTGTTATTGCATTCTTGCGCTTCGGCTTGCCACTGTGCTTCAAGGTAAGCCCACAGTACCTGGATATTCCTGTTGGTGTCCTGCTGGTTGTTGTCATCGTTGCTCGATCGGCAGCAAGCGGAACAAATATTGGTACGTTTTTGAAATCGCTGCTTTCTAGCAGCAGTAAAGCCAAGGCATAAGCTTTGGGGAAATTGTGCCTTAGGCACAGACAAGGGAGGTTACCTATGCAAGAGATTACTCGTCGTGGTTTTATTGGTGCCGCTGGTATCACCGCAGTTAGCGCTAGCCTCGCTCTGGCAGGCTGCAATAATGGTGGTGGCGAGAAGAAGGAAGAGACCAAGAAGTCCGAGGGTGGCGGAGACGTCAAGGGCAAGACCGTAGCATTTATTCCTAAGGTTACCGGCAACGCATTCTTCGAGTCCGCAAACAAGGGTGCACAGGATAAGTCCAAGGAGTGGGGCTTCACCGTTGACTACATCGGCGACGCAACCGCTTCCGTTTCCGCTCAGGTTTCCGTCATCAACCAGGCAGTTGCTAACGGTGTAGACGCAATCAGCATCTCTACCGTTGATGCAAAGGGCGTTTCCGACGCACTGAAGAAGGCAACTGCTTCTGGTATCGTAGTTACCACTTGGGACTCTGACGCTAACCCAGAGGATCGTACCCTCATGGTTTCTCAGGGTACTCCAGAGATTCTTGGTCAGATGCTTGTTGACATGGGTGTTGCTGGCCTCAAGGAGCGCGGCAAGGACCCAGAGAAGGACGAGATCACCTACGTCTGGCACTACTCCCAGGCAACCGTTACCGACCAGAACTCCTGGCAGGTAGCTGCACAGAAGATCATCAAGGAGAAGTATCCTAAGTGGAAGAACGTCCACGAGAACTATTATTCCAACCAGGACGCAGAGCAGGCAATCACTATTGGTGAGGCAATTCTCGACGCTTACCCAGATATCGACCTGATTATCTGCAACGACTCCACCGCTCTTCCTGGCCAGCTCCAGGCTGCAGAGAACAAGGGCTACGACGAAAAGAAGATCACCATAACCGGTTTTGCTTCTCCACAGTCCATTAAGTCCTACTGCGAGCACGGCACCATCTACAACTGGGGCCTCTGGGATTGCGCAGTTCAGGGCGGTATGGGCTGCTACGTTGCAG
>JABZHE010000005.1:0-17710 GCA_015259025.1 Atopobium sp.
GCATTTGATTGAGCATCAGGAGTAGAGCTCCCTTGCGTCTGTGACGTCTGAGAGTCTGCTTGCGTGCCAGAAGCACCTGCTGCCGTCTGACCTTGTGCGGTAGGAGCTTCTTGAGCAGAAGTGCTTGAAGCGGGCGTAAAGAAATACTGGACTAATGTCCATGCAAAGAAAAGCATGAACACAAAAGATACTATTGATGCTGCCAAATAGAGAATCCGTTTGGATTCTCTTGTGAGCTTAACCACTATCTCACCTGGCCTCGGCCATTGGAAACATGGTGAATTGCAGCAGTTTCTTTCTTAAGCAACACTACAAACACTGCAAGAACTGCACCAGAAGCAAAGAAACCAAAGACACTCAGAAGTGGAATGGTAGGCGCAGAGGACACCTGCTGTGGGGCAGCGGCCTGCTTATTTGAGTATTCAGTAGGTGGAAGCTGCTTCTCGTCAGAGTTAGTATCTGCAGTCTTGTTCTCAGATGGAGCCTTTGTAACCTCCTCACCTGCACTCGTAGAGGTGGTCGAGGAAGTTTCATGCGCAGCTGGAGATGAAGGATCTTGAGCTGGTACATTCGTAGACGTTGTGTCTGTCCTGCTAAAAATGTCTCCAGATGGCTGGGTATTCTCGCCAGAAGGTTTCTGATTAATAAGCGAGAAAAGCGTTCCGGAGTCGTTGGTGTAGTAGAGATTACCCTCAAAGTCTGCAATGACCGACGATGTGGTGTAGTTCTGATGATCTGTATCTGGAGTGTAAATCTGAGCTGCTCGGCTGGTGCCCAACTTGTATACCCATACGCCACCAGGTAGACCGTTTACCGTGAAGTAGGCATAGGTACCGTTTTGTTGAACAGAAACAAGAGGAGTGCTCTGAGACTTACCCTTGCCAGCACGAGCCTGGTCAATCACCGTAAAGGTGTCAAGAGAAATCACAGAGATAGTTCCGTAGCCCTCAGCATCGACACCGTTAACAAAGACATTAGAACCGCTGATAGTTGGTGTAGAGGTGGACTCTGCTGCAAATTTGACTTGCTTCTCCTCAACAAGAGAAGAACCGTTTCTTCTAATCAGGTGCAGCGTACCGTCATTTCTGGTTACAGCAAGATAGGTTCCATTACCGTTTTGATCAACGGAGACAGGAACAATACCTGCGCGAATTGGTGAACCAAGGTTAAGCTCAGCCTCAATGGCACCGGTTGTACCGCTGATAAGCCTGACAGAGGAGGACTCGTCGCCAATCATAAAGTCAGAGCCAGAAGCTGCTGCGCCAGACCAGTAATAACCTGCAGGCTGACCAGAGGTTGCTCCAGGAATATTTGCAGGCTGCGCATTCTGCTTCCAGCGAAGCGCACCAGTTGTAGCGTCAACAGCAACCATATAGCCACCAGCTGCGTCAAATCCGCTCATCTTAGTAAACTCAGCCAAGATGGTGCCGTTATTAACCGTCAGGCTAGAAACAGACTGCAGCGCATTGGTGGTATCCAGCGGCTCTGTCTTCCAGATGCACTCCATAGTTGTTGCCGAGAATGCGGTAAGACATCCATCATCGGTAGCAACAACAATCATGCCATTAATGTACAGAGGACGTGCAAAGTACGAGACCTTCGAGCCAATCTGTGCCTCGGCAATAAGGTTACCTGTTGCAGCGTCAACTGCTTTGAGAGTAGAACCGCTTACGTAATAGACCGTATCATGAACAATGACCTGATCAGAAACAAATCCAGGTGTATTCTGAGTTCCTTCAGTCACACTCCAACGAAGAGCTGCAGAATTAATGGGGGTGCTCTGCGTAGTAGTGGAACCATTTCCGCTACCAAAACCGCTCCAAGATGCCTCGTAGTTAGGGTGCTCAGCAAATGGATTGATGACCAACTCATTTTGAGGAGTTGGAATAGAGCTATCCTGACCACCATATGTCCAGGTAATGGTAGTGTTTTTGTCCAAGACAACGTTGTTTGCCATCTTGTCCGAAAGCTGACCGTTTACAAAGAACTGCCACCATTTATAGGCGCCATCTACCTGCGCTGTTGCAAGCGTAAGTCCCTGTGAAGGCGACGTAATAGAAGACAAATAACCGCCCGCTGCATCGTAGGTAAGGCCATTATTCTTCAGGTAGTCATACGTTACCTTGTCAGCAGTGGTACCCTTACGAACCTCAATAGTCTGAGTAGGAGCCCAGTGCTGAGGCTTACCGTCTTTATCAAGACCTACTACAGAAAGAGTGACGGAAACAAGCTGACTTGGATCTGGGTCTTCCTCTACAGGTCGAGCGCCCTTCTCGCCTGCCACGGTAAAGGTGGCAGAGACCTTCTGATTAGTAAGGGCCTGGAACTGCTCGTTATCTGGATACAGGCTTGCATAGCGAGAATAGCGTGCACTTGAAAGAAGTGCCGAAACCGTAACAGACGTGTTGTACTCAGGAGTCTGTGCGAGAACAAGGTTCTCGTTCTGAATGATTGTTGGCTGAGAAGAGCTGTACGTGCGCGCCTGATCAGCAGGACCCATGGGGTCATACGTTGGGAACTCCGAAGGCACAATACCACTTGCGGTCTTATCGGTATTGTTAACATCATAAGACCAGGTCAAAGAGCCGTCAGCAGCACGATAGAACTTGTTTGGTGTAGCCAGGGATTCAGAAACGCTATCCTGCTTATTCTGCTGACCAGAAGGAGTAGCAAGTGCATCCCAGAAATGAGCCTTAGACTCATTCATCAAAGCAAGCTCTGCATCAATGTCAGCCTGATTAAGCGGGCTTACCGTAACCGTAAGAGTCTTAGAGACTGATACCTCAGGATTTTCTTTATCGGTAACGGTCAGAGTGATGTCTACCTGCTGCGCGGAAGCAGAAGGCAAAGGCTGGTACACCGTTCCCCTATAGCCATTGAACGTAATAGCAGCATTGGAGGAAGTGTATGTAAACTGATAGCGCTTTCCATCCAAACCAAAGTTCTTTGGCGTAGGCATCTGAAGATCGTCTGTGACTGCCTGAGCATCAATGGAGTGATTGGTATACACATCTTTAATGCTAGATGTCGAGAAACGCCTGTTAATGCGCCTCAACAGATTATTCTGAGCGTCGGTAATAGCCGAAGAGTCACCTGGAACCGTTATGGTAAAGGTTTTCTGATAACTTGTCTGAGGAGCGTCTGAGCTGCTCAAAGAGACATTTGCAGTCAGCGTTACCTGCTTGTCACGAATGCCGCGGGTAACTGTTGCCTTATAAGGCTCAGTGCCATATCCATCAATGCGAACAACAGAGGTATCTGAGCTAGTCCAAGTGACCTTAGACCATGAAAGTTGGTTTCCATCTGCGGAAACAAGCTTATGTGGAAGGGTAAAGTTTGAAGTTACAGAAGATTCATTCTGTCCTGCCGCATATGATGGCGCAAGGTTTTGAGATACGTCAGCAAGTTGTGCCTGAGATTTTGCCTCATCCCAAGGAATTAAAACATTGCAGGTATATTGGACGGTCTTTCCATCTTTAGAAAGTTCAAAGGTAACTTTTGCCTGACGGAGGATAAGAGTGCTTCTCTGGTTAGTAAAACCGGCCGCATCCATCCAGAAGTACTCAATAGAACCATTAATCGCAAAATCAGTAGAAATGCCTGCGTGAGCATATGAGGCTGTCGAAGACATCTGAACAGATGCCACTCTAACGTTAACCTCTCCAGCGCCAATGCGACGCAGCTCTTCTGCAACCATGGTGTTGAGGTTAGTATCTACACCATAGCGAGGTTTTGGCTTATAGAAGGAATTAGTCAGAGTTTCTACTGCCTGGTCCAGCGTTTTGTGTGGATAGTCAGTCTCATTTGTGGTTGCTGCAACGCCAGGGCCTGTCTCTTCAGAGGTTGTGGTTGCACCACTTGTAGCTTCTACCGTACCGGAAGCAGCTTCCGTACCAGAAGCGTTGTCCTGAGCAGTAAGAGCATTCTCTGCTGAGGAGGTTGCAGTAGCAGTAGTGGTCAACTCCCCCGCTGCTTCTGCGAATGCAGGAGCTGGTAAGAGCGCAAGCACTAAAAGTATGGAGAAAAGGCTATTGAGCGCCTTTTTAAACATGCTTCTAATTCCTTCCAACTTGTGGTGAATTTAGCCTTCTTGCCAAAACAAGCACCACAATTCCAAGTACAACTAAAGGCAGACTGAGCAGCTGTCCCATAGTGATAAAGCTGCCAAAAAGGTAGCCAAGCTGCTCGTCTGGAACACGAACAAATTCCACGACAAACCTAAAAATGCCATAGAGCATCAAAAACGTTCCAATGAACGTTCCTTGTGGACGAGGAGGGTACTTCCTAGAAAGGACGTACAAAATGACAAACATCACAAGGCCCTCGAGAAGTGCTTCGTAGAGCTGAGAAGGATGACGGTAGACCGCTCCTCCTGTCTCAAACATTACTCCCCAAGGCAGATCTGTGGGCTTTCCCCAAAGCTCACCGTTGATGAAGTTTGCGCAGCGTCCAAAGAAAAGACCAAGCGGCGCACCAATAACTCCCAGGTCACAGATGGTAGGGATAGAGAGGCCTGATGCCTTACAGACAATAGAGCCGCCAACAACAGCGCCTACAAGGCCGCCGTGGAAGCTCATGCCACCTTGACTTAAGGCAAATGCATCAAGTGGATGAGCCACGTAATAACCAGCGCCGTAGAAAATAACGTAGAACAGACGGGCGCCAACAATAACGCCAAACGAGATGCCCACCATCAAATTAAGCACGTCATCAAGGGTAACGTTAAGCTTCCAGCGCTGAGCAGTTCTGTACATAACTACGCCAGCAAGCACAAAGCCCACCAAATATGCCAGACCATACCACCTGATAGATAGCGGACCCAGAGAAAGTGCTACTGGGTTTAATGAATGATAGAAAGCATCAAGCCACACAATACGTCCTACTTACTAAAACTACTTTGAAAGAACATGCGAAGGAGTTGCACCACGCTGACCCTGATAATGGCTACCAAGATCTTTGCAGCCATAAGGACGCTCAACAGGGGAACTCATACGCTCAAAGGAAAGCTGACCAATCCTCATGCCAGGATGCAAAATGATTGGAAGGTTAGCAACATTAGAAAGCTCCAATGTAAGCTCTCCGTCCCAACCTGGATCAACATAACCTGCAGTTGAGTGAATCATAAGGCCTAAGCGACCCAAGGTAGACTTACCTTCAAGTTTGCCAAGGATATCGTCAGGAATAGCAATGCGCTCAAGCGTAGTACCAAGCGCAAACTGACCAGGATGAAGAACAAAAACTTCTCCCTCAGGAACATCAATTGACTCAGTAAGACCCTCTTGAGCTACAAGTGGATCAATTGAGGTGTGCGTAGAATTGCGGAAAATTCTAAAGTTTGAGCCAAGACATACGTCAACCGATGCAGGCTGCACGTTTTTCTCGCATAAAGGCTCAATAACGATACGACCAGCTGCAATCTCTGCTTTAATGTCGCGATCAGAAAGAACCACAACGTCCACCTTTCTTACGTCATACAAATGAATGGTCAGAAAACCTAGTTATCCGTTTATATAAAATATCACGCCCTACACAATAATGTGCGGGGCGTGATATATAAAATTTGTAAACACGCAGGTCAGTTATGGTTCTTCATAACTTCTCTGCATAAAAAACATGTTTATGCATATAAAACTACGTGCCGAAACGCACCAAACGTTCACTTTTTGGCGCTGGGCGGCAATTTACAGCATTGCAGGCTGAACGCGCTTAACGCCAGGAACATGCTCAATCAGGATGCGCTCAATACCCTCAGACATATCGTATGCAGACATAGGGCATCCAGCACAAGAGCCAGTCATCTCAAGCGTAACGGTGCCGTCATCACTTACATCGATAAGCTCAACGTCGCCGCCGTCGGTCTGAAGGCTCTGGCGAATAACATCAAGGGTTGCATTCAAAAGGTCACGATTAATGGCCATGTTTGCTCCTACTCAAACTCTCTTAAGCGCGTACGCGCTCATGACTTACAACAAGGGTATCCTACCCAAAATTCCAAACTTATTTCTACACTTATCCAATTGGCGAGAAAAGATGTCCAACTGATGCATCTTTGAGACGTGCTGGCAATGATGCACCCGCCGCTGTCGCCGCAATCGCCTCAGCTACACGAGAGGTAGCCTCTCTTGTCTGCTCCGTACTCAGAAGCGTTGCGTCCACCATAAAACGTTTCACACCGGCAGACAACATCTCAGCCGTCTCTGGCACGCCGTCAAAGAGCTTGGGGCTCCAAATCTTGGAGCGACCATGTCTGTCAGTCCTTACGGGCATGTAATCGTTATCGATGCCCCTGAGCGTGTGCTCCTCAAGACGAAGCTTGCAGGCATCACAATCGTGGATGCACTTGCCCGTAGACATCAAGATGCAGTGCTCAGTTGTCATGGTGCGAATACGACCGCTGACCATATAACCCACAGGAATCGAGGCGTTTCTCGCCATATGACAGATCTCTTGGAGGGTAAGCTCGGAGTTGAGCCAGACACCTTCTGCGCCCATGTCGGCAAGTGCCTGTAAAGCGTAATCGTTGTGGACTGGAATGCACTCGCGCACCTCAGGGATGGCTCCGCGCTCAACGGCCAGCGCCAGCTCGGAGATGTTTCCCACGGCAATCGGCTTACCTGCAGCAACGTAGGAATCCAGGCGACTATGGTCAATCTCGCGACATACCTCATCAAGCCATGGGGTCACCTTGGCGAGAAGATCTTCTGGCCACGAAGTCTCTGCGAGCGTATCGGTAGTTGCATACAGACGATTTGCTCCCGCCTTGAGCGCAACACGTGCCTGCTCGGGAGTCTCAACTAGAACACAGACCTCTGCCTGCGACGCATTTGTTTTTGCAGCAGCCTCATCAAAGGCAAAAAGCTTCTCTTTGTCCTGGGCTTCTCGCTCCTTTTGATAGGCAAAACGAGAAAGCGGAGCAATCTTCTGCTCGCGGTCCTGGTACTCTTCCAGAAGCGCGGCCTCAAGCTGCTCACATGCTGCGGCACGGACCTTGTGGACAGCACTAAAGCTCATGCCGCACATATCGTCCATCTGGACATCAAAGCTTACGGCCTCAAACGGCGAGGTTCCCATGCGGCCAACGTGCTCAATAAGCTCATCAGAGGTTACCGCCTTGGTGCGTGCCTCCTCCACCACAAAACCTTCAGCGGATGCGCTTGCAACGCCATCTGCCGTTGTAAGCACCACGGTGAAGGGCTGGCCAATGCGGGCAATAATGGCCACGTCAACAGCTCGTTTGCGAGGATATTCCAGTGAAGAGATCTGCTCAGCAGCTACGCGCGCGGCTTCAGAGCGAATGATGCGCACCGTAGAACCAGTCTGCATAACGCGAGAAGTACGAACGGTAACTGTCTGACCAGGCTCAACATCAATAGGACAAAGAGCGGTCAGGAACTTGTCAGGTTCATCGAGCGGCCTAATTTCAAGCAAGTCATTCTTGCCAATAGGCGCGTGTGCAATAAGGTCAACATCTGCCTGCTTGTAGCGGCGCAGCTTAACACGGCCACCATTCAGACCACTCTTGCGCTCAAGAGCATCCTCAAGTGGACGTCCGCCGGTGACCTCACCAACAATCTCACCGCGGTTGTTGGAGCGCTCATAGCTCATCATCTCGTTGCCAGCGGTGCCATGCAGGTACGCGTTGGTCAGACCACGGTTAAACGAGCGTTTAAGCAAGCGGTGGCGGCGTGCCACATCAGCCTGGTTGTCCACGCCCTTCTCGGCAGCGTCAATTGCCTGACGATACGAAGACACTACCGAGTACACGTACTCAGGCGCCTTCATACGGCCTTCAATCTTAAGCGAGCCAACGCCTGCTTCAATCATGTCAGGCACGTCATCAATGGTGCAGTAATCCTTAGGACACAGCAGCCTGTCAATGCCACCCATCGAGACAACTTCATGCTTAGAGTTGAGCAACTCATAGGGCAGGCGACACGGCTGCGCGCAGGCTCCACGGTTAGCAGAGCGGTCTCCACGCATAGATGACATGTGGCAGATGCCCGAATAGCAGAAACACAAGGCGCCGTGACCGAAACACTCCAGCTCAACGCCAAGCTTGGAAATAGTAGAAATCTCTTCTTTAGTAAGCTCTCTAGACAGGGTGACGCGACCCACGCCAAGCTTTTTGCAGGCAGCAACACCGCGCGTATCGTGGATGTTTGCCTGCGTTGATACGTGACATTCAATCTCTGGCCAGGTTTGTCTGACCTGAGCCATAAGGCCCCAGTCCTGGATGATAAAAGCATCAGCACCAAGAACCCACGCGCGGCGAATCAAGCGCAAAACGCGCTGCATCTCGTCCCATTTAACGACAACGTTCACGGTGACGTACACGCGAGCGCCAGCTAGATGAGCCTGTCTACACGCACGCGCAAACGATTCGTCATCAAAGTTGTCCGCACCACGGCGAGCATTGAAGTTGTTGCCTAAGCCGCAGTAAATAGCATCAGCACCACCAGCAAGAGCTGCGGTAAATGGCGCTGGACCTCCCGCTGGGGCGAGAAGTTCCATCTGTGTTGCGCGAGGAAGCGGCTGCGTTGGGAGCTCTTTATCAGAAGCTTCCTCTGTCCACTCTGGCTCGTTCATGCGATTTAGCTCGTGAGCTGTGGATTCTCGCTCACGACGATTACGTTCGTTCATAGTACCTAACTTGCCTTCAGCGCTTGTTACTTCTTAAGTGAAGAAAGTGCTGGATGAATCTTATCTTTGTCGGAAAGAATGACCTTTGCTGGATCTAAGGTCTTCTCGCCAAGAAATGCTGGCCACTCAATGCCAAGCTCTGGATCGTTCCACATGATGCCGCCCTCATCACCTGGATGATAGATGTCGTCACACTTATAGCAGAACTCAGCTGTATCGGAGAGCACCAAGAAACCATGAGCAAATCCGCGAGGAACAAAGAACTGCCTGCGATTCTCCGCGGACAAAACAACACCTTCCCACTGGCCCCAAGTTGGACTTCCCTCTCGCAGGTCAACAGCAACGTCAAAGACAGTGCCAGAGATTACGCGCACAAGCTTTGCCTGTGGATGCTCAATCTGGAAGTGAAGGCCACGGAGCACACCTTGAACGGATGAGGACTGATTGTCCTGTACAAAAGAAGCATCAATGCCGCCAGCAACAAAGTTTTCTTCACGATAAGTCTCCATAAAGCCACCACGCGCATCACCGTACAGCTTTACGTCCACAACCTTTACACCTTCAATCGAGGTGTCATAAAACGTAAAATTGCCCGATTGAATAGGGTTTTTAAGCTCTTTTGGAAACTCCATAGCGTTCACCTTTCGATTTCTTTAGGTAATCTACTATATACGAGTCAAGTTTAATTCAGCTTTTGAGCTATGATATTCATGCAGTTAACGTGTAATTTGCAATTCAAAGGATGCTTGTGAGAATTCTTGCAGTCGTTCCCGCTTACAACGAAGAAGCCTGCATTGCTTCAACTATTACAGAGTTGTGCCAGGTAGCCCCTCAAGTTGATTACATCATAATCAACGACGGCTCCGCTGACCGCACGCTAGATATCTGTAAAGAGCGTGGATTTAACTACCTCAATTTGCCTGTTAACGGAGGCCTTTCTGCAGGCTTTAGGGCTGGTATGCGCTACGCCAAAGAACATGGTTATGACGCTGTGGTGCAGTTTGACTCCGATGGTCAGCACAGGCCTGAGTACATTGCTCCTATGGCTCAAGCAATGGTAAACGAGGGAGCAAATATCGTCATTGCTTCTCGCTTTGTGACCAAGGCTCGCGGAAACTCTCCTCGAGAGATTGGCTCCAAGCTGATTTCTTGGCTTATTAAGACAAGCACTGGTCAGACCATCACTGACCCTACCTCAGGCATGCGTATGTACGATCGTGGTCTTATTGAAACGTATGCGCGCTCCTTTGATTTCTCCCCCGAGCCAGACACTATCTCGCTGCTGATGCGTCGAGGAGCTAAGGTTGTCGAGATTGAAACTGAAATGCGTGAGCGTCAAGGCGGCGAATCCTATTTGAGCTTCTATAACTCAATTATGTATATGGCTCGCACGTGCCTCTCGCTTTTGCTCTTCCAGTGGTTTAGATAAGGTGACACCATGACTTTAGTTCTGAGAATTCTGCTGCTTATTGGCGCCCTATTTGCCATGGGCATTGTCATCAATAGCGTCCGCAAATCAAAGATTCGCATCTCCGACTCAGTCTATTGGGTTGTTTCTGCAGGAATCCTCGTTTTGTTTGCGCTGATCCCTCAGCTTGCCTATTTCTTCTCGGGCCTGTTTGGTTTTATGAGCCCTGCAAACTTTGTCCTGCTGCTGGTTATTGTGCTGATGCTTATTAGGATTTTCCATCAGTCCTGTGCAATTTCTAAGCTTACTTTTAAGGTTGAACAGCTTTCAGCTGAGCTTGCTCTGCGTGACAAAGACGCACGTGATGAGAAAAACCTTGATTTTGTAACTGATCTTAACCAGCGCACTCGCGTATAAACGACGCGTCAGCTTTCTGACAGCACACCCACGCACAAGCAATACCTTAAAAAGTCCGCTTACGCAGCGGACTTTTTCTTTTGGTCTTTAAATCCCAAGAAGCAAAAAATGCCAAATACCAGAGCGAGAATTGCAAGCGAGGCATCGTATAGAATGCAAGCTCCCATAATGCCAAAGCTGCCTACAAACCATCCTCCTGTAAGCGCGGCAAAACCTGCACCTGCAGCGTAGCTCGCAAACACGGCAACCTGCTTACGCATGGTTACTACGGCGTAGTACAAAATAACTGTGAGGGCATTGAGAAGACCGCCAAAAAGCAGCATCAAAAGCTCCAGCTTATACGGTTCAAAATCAAGACCATAGAGAAGTCCAAGAACTGGAGCGCCTAGCGGCCAAGCCAGCGCCATAGAAACAACAGTAGCTAAAGCAACTACGGCAAAACCCTTAAGAATCAGGCCCACAAACTGCTTGTCTTGCTGATTATTCCAATATTCAGCCATCTGGGTAAGTAGTGGCTTAAAGACAAAGTTACTTAAAAGATTGATAACCATAGCAGGCATGGCTAATGCCGTAAAGAACGTAAGAAGCGCCTGATCGCTCAAAGCGCCCAGTGCATAGCGAGGAGCGCCAACAACGTATGTCAGCAAGAATGAGCCAGCAAATAATGGAGCGGTGGTAACCAACAGCTTTGTAATTTGCTTAACGTTAAAGGTAGGCTTAAGCGTTGCCATCTGCTTAGTAGGAGGAATAACAAGCGCAATCATAACTACCAGCGATGCAATAAAAGAAAGAGCCGCACCAACAAGCAAGTTCTTTGTAAGAAGCACGCCTACTGCAAAGCCAACAACGGTTGCAAGCACGCGATAAAAGAACGCTCTGCCGGCAATATCTAAGCGACCATGTTGTTGGAACATGCCATGGAAAACATCTTCTACAACGTCAAATAAACGAAGCGAAGCAATGAGGGCATACAACACTCCCTCGTAGCTCAATCCTTGAGACTGCAGGGTAAAAATAATAATTCCCGCAATCATCAAACCAGTTGTGATGATTCGTGCCGCAAGATACACACCAAACGAAAACACTTCTTCTGTGTCGGTGACCTGGTACGTCCTAATTTCAAAGTGACCAATGACCATAAGCTGCTGAGCCACAGCATAGGCAAGCGAGAAAACACCGCCAGCGGCAGCTCCCATGGTACGCGTGACTACCATCAACATAAGTACCGTTGAAGCCGCGTTCATCAAGGAACCAAGCGTATTCCAGAAGTAGTTTTTTCTAAGCTGCTCTGCAGAAGTATCAATAGTCATAATTAGCTTTTCTGGCCAAAATCTTCAAATGCCTGGCGACTTCCCTTGGTAACGTCTACCTCTTTCCACTTACCAAAATCAAGCGCACCAGGATGATGGTTTTTACGGTCCTTCTCTGGAGGAAGTTGCATGTAATCCCCGTATCCCCTGGTTAAAAGCTTGTCATATTCCTTTGGAAGCGTAGTAGTAATGTCCTCAAAAGGAACACGAACCATAGGAAATACATCCTCTTTATCCATAGACCAGTTCTCTGGATCAGGTTCAACAAAACTGGCGTAATGATTGGTATTCTCGCCCTCCGCAGTACGAGCTGCCTCATCCCACTTACGCTGAATCAGCGCGGATGAAACCCTAAAGAGCTTCAAGGTATGGTGAATGACAAAACATCCCGCAAGAGCAACTTTCTTCTTCCAGCCAGTCAACGGCACGCGTGGAGTTGGAGTAACCAGAAGGAAGTTCAGACGACCCCAGAACCATGTCTGACGCTTAATCTTGGCAAGCGTCTTAGGATCTGCAGGAATCTTATCAAAGGGAAAAATGCCAATAGAAATAGCGTACGTAAAGGGGCAGGTCATAAACTCATCAGGAACACACACTGTTCCCTTTAAAGAAAGGGTTGTATTTACTGCAGGAAAGTAATTGTTCGTCCTGCCGTTTTGAATGCAAAAATCTGGTCGAAGAAGCGCAGGTGCTTTCTCCAAAAAAATCTCATAATCCTCGCGGAACATCGAGATATCTACGTCATCATCCCAAGGAATAAAGCCCTTGTGTCTCACAGCGCCAATGGCTGTTCCACCGTACGCCTGGTACGAAATGCCAAGCTCCGTGCAGACGCGGTCAAGCTCATCCATCAAAAGCGTAGAAAGAATTTGGATCTTTCTTAGCTCATCGGGGTTCTCGTATGTCTTATATCCGTCAGACTCCACAAAGGCTCCCATTCGCCATCGTCCGATAACATTCTTATAATACTAGACATCGGAGCTAATCGATTGGATGTAGCAATGTATACACCTCAGGATCACACGTTTGCTGTCTGCGCATATGGCGAGAGTCCCTATCTAGAAGAATGCATTCTCTCGCTCAAGGAGCAAACACTGTCTACGAATATTCTTTTGGCTACTTCAACACCAAATGAACTGATTCAGTCTCTTTGCGAGAAGTACAACATTCCCATGCACGTTAATCCTGGTCCCGGAGGCATTGCTGGCGACTGGAACTTTGCCGTGAGCGTTTGTACAACTCCGTTGGTAACCATTGCTCATCAAGACGACCTCTACAAACCAAACTATGCAGGGTACATGCTTGAACGCGTGAACAGCTCTTCTCGCCCACTAATTTACTTCACCAATTACGGCGAGCTGCGCGACGGCGAAGAAGTTCTTGAGAATCGCTTGCTTAAGGTAAAGCGTCGTCTCTTGTACTCGCTCTCAAAGCCAGAAAATGCAGGTAAAGCATGGGCTAAACGTCGTGCGCTTGAGTTAGGCTGTGCCATTTGCTGTCCAAGCACCACGCTGGTTCTCCCCAACCTTGAAGTGCCTGTTTTCAAGGCTGGATTTGGCTCTAACCTAGACTGGGAAGCATGGGAAGCAATCAGTAAGCGTGAGGGTGATTTCTTGTACGACACCCGTGTACTGATGCTTCACCGCATTCATGAAGACTCTGAAACCAGCCACCTTATTCACGATAACCGTCGTGAACAGGAAGACCTTGAGATGCTCAAGAAGTTCTGGCCAACTCCTGTGGCCAAGCTCATCAACATGGCTTATAAGAGCGGACAAAAAAGTAACGGCTAACTCCATCTGTTCTCTACACAAAAAGACCCGTAGCTCGACAGCTACGGGTCTTTTTTAGTTTGTTTGAATAAAGCTAACCTACTCTTTATTAAAGAGTTCACTCCAGTCTGGAGTTGCAGAAAGAACCGTTCCTACAATAATGACAATGCAGCAAATTACAACCAGTGGAGATGGAATTGCTTCAGGCATAATTGCTGGCAGAATAATACCTGCAAGAGCTGCAAAAATTACCGACCACGCAGAGTAAGAAATGTTCAGTGCCATACCGCGAGAAGCACCGATGGCGTCAATTGCCTTGTAGTAGAAGAGATATGAGGCGGTACCTGCAAGAGCAGCAATAAACACAACGCCATTAGCAGGAGTCAGAGCAACCTGTGCAGCAAAATCAACGGAACCAGCCAATGGCAAGATGAGAAGACCGTATGCAAATGCAGAGGTGGTTTCCCTAATCTGAAGAGCAGTCTCATTATCAACAGCATCGTCTTGCATGCCCCAAGCCAAAATAACCGCCTCAGAGCCCCAGCCAAAGACACAAGCAGCAACGCCCAAGATACCCACAAGAACGTTTCCGTTACCCTCGCCTGCTGCCGTTGAGAGACCAATAACCATGACGCAACAAGAGCAACGATAAGGGCAATAACCTGCTTTAAGTTCATCTTTTCTTTGAGCAAAAGCCATGCTAAAACCGAACCAACTGCAGGATAGAAAGCTGAAATAGCAGCGGTGTAACCAGGTCCAATGGTATTAATAGCAGCTAAGTAACCACTCATACCAATTGGTCCACCCAGGAGTGCGCCAAGCATGACTACACGGCCACTCTTTGTTTTTGCTGCCTCAAGGGTGTCTTTAAGTCTGCCTTTCTGAGCCATCATGACTAAAAGAACTGCAGCGGCAAAGAAATCGTGCATGAATGCACTGGCAAATGACGCCTGAGCTGAATCAACATAAGGACTCATACCAAGAGCAACACCAAGAATAACGGTATCAACCGCCCAAAGAATACCGCTTAAAAGACCGTAATACATAATTTTCCCCTTTTGCCCTTAGTTCTGAGCGTCTTCGTACCAAGAAAGAACACGATCAATATTGTTTGCAGCGTAGCGATAGTAAATGAAGAACCACTCGCCTACGTTCTCGCCCTCTGCTTCCTTAACCAGAGACCAGAGATACCAGCACCAACCAGCAAAGACTACATAGCTCCAGAAGTGTCTGCGCTGCTCAAACGTTGCCTCTTTTCCAAAGTAGTAATCAATAGCAGCATTAGCTTCATCATCAGTAAGCTCACAGCAAACTGTGAAGGTACCAAAGTCATTAGCCTCATCTGACATACCTGCATATTCCCAGTCAATAAGGCTGTAGGTACCAGCCTCATCAATCAAGAAATTCAGATAGAAGAAATCATTGTGTGAAATAACAATTGGATACTGATCTGCGTCTGCAAACTTCTTCAAGCGCAGGACCTTCTCGCGAAGCTCATAGTAGCCAGGAATCTCAATAGGACCCTCTTCAAGCAGGAGTTTTTCGTAATTAAGACCCTCGTTGACAAAGTCAAAAGAACGATCAAGTGACGCGCCGCTATGATGCAGTTTATAACCCATTTCCATTGCGCGCTTGAGCTGCTCAGGATTATGAGGATCAAGATTCTGAGCGTTTTTCACAAACTTGGAAATCTTCCAACCTTCTTTTTGGTCCTCGTAAATAAAGGTGTTGTCTAGGCCAAGCTCACGGGCAAGTCGAAGGCCAGCTTCTTCAGCGGCGCGGTCAACAAGCTTCTCGGTACCAACGCCAGGATGCCTATAAACATACTCCTGGGCGTCATCACCATATCCCACAATAAAGTGAGCTGACAAGTTGGTAAGTCCCTGCTTGAGAGGATAGAAGCCATGAATATCCTTCTTCTGACAGTGAAGGATCGAGACAATATTGTCAAAAATCTCTGAGTCAATGTTCTCGATAAAGGCTGGATCAAACTGACGCAGCTCATCAAGGGAGTCAAACTCATAAATCACGCCGTCAGGATATTTTCTAATGCTCATAGAAAGCTCTTTGATGTGACGGACGTAAATCTCTTCCCAGAGCATATCAACGGTTTCTGGCTTGTCGTAGACAGCCTCAAGAATGTCTACAAACTTCTTTGAGAATTGCCTGTCAAAATAGACGTGACCCAGCATAATCCAAGAATTTGAACCGCCAATTTCTACGCCGGTAATACGTCCACCACGTCCCTCTTTAAGACACCACTCATCAGTTTCTCCTGCAACATACGTTGCTGAGTAATAGGCCTCATAGACATAGTGCTCAAAGGGGTTCTGAGTAAAGTAGTCATCTGACGAGCAGATATACGTATTATCAAGCTGGTCTTTTACATACCAAAGCGTAGAGTTGTTATTTCTTGTTGCATAATCTGGGTTAACAACAATCTTGACGCCATACTTCTCCTCCAGATAGAAGAAGTACTCCTTCTTATAACCCACAACAACGGTGATGTCAGTAATACCAGCTTCAAGCAACTGATGAATCTGGCGCTCGATCAGAACTTCTCCACGAACCTTCAGGACACCCTTTGGCTTCTCATATGAAATAGGTGCAAAGCGAGAAGACAGACCAGCTGCCATAATAATGGCATTCTTAACCTCATAAGGTTTCAGAGCTTCAAGACCCTTTGGTGTAATGAGTCCCTCTTCAATAAGACCCTGGTCCTCAAGCGTTTTTACTGCTGAATTAACTGATCCCAAAGAAAGCTCAGTTTCTTCTGCAAGCTGTCTCTGATTGAGCTTCTCGTCAGAAAGAGCAATGGTTTTTAATACAGAAAATACGTTATTTGTTAGTGCCACGGTTCCTCCAAATGAAGACCAATTAACTGCGAACTAAACTTCCATACCAATTAACTTCAGTCATAATACTCCTATGTTCAAATTTGTACAAGTATAAATATATTTTGAACATAATAACTTTAGAAGATTGTTAAAGGCTGCCAATCTAACAAAAAAACGGCACCTGAGATGCCGTTTTACCTTTTATGTATTGCTTTACAAACGAGAAGACCCTAGTAAGGACCAAAATCCAAACGCGCTGGATAGTGGTTTTTACGCTTCTCAACTGGTGGCATTTGCATGTAATCGCCGTAAAGCATCCTAAGGAATTTATCATTTTGGTTAGGGAACGCTACTTGAATTCCATCAAAATCAAGCTTATCGACAGGAAAAACCTCATCAACTGGATAGGTATTTACAAACCTATCCGTATCGTGCAGGTAGGCAATTCTTTTTGTCTTAACGTGAGCAAAGCGGTTGCGGGCTTCCTGCTCACGCTCATACATTTTCTGAGTAGAGAGATGCAGCAGTTTGCAAACTCCCCTACCCATAGTAACTGCTGCCTTTAAGAGCTTTCCTTTGATGCCGTCGGCCAAAATAACAGGGCGAGGAACGTCAACGAGGATGCGCATATGTGACCAGAACCACGCATCAAATGCCTGCTTCTGATATTCCTTCTCGTCATCCGAAACATTATCAAAGCAGTAGACATCTAGGAAAATACCAAGGTCAAGAGGAAGTGGCGCAAGTGCTTCTTCGCAGAACTGTGTTCCTTTGAGCATAATGCGCGTGGTTGGGAATGGATAGTTGATGTCCCTCTCAGTGTTCATGATCGAATACTTTTCTGACCACTCTTTATCATAGATATCTAAGAGTTTGTTGAAGTCTTCTGCAGGAAGACAAACATCAATATCGTCGTC
Organism: Atopobium sp.; assembly: GCA_015259025.1. Taxonomy (GTDB): domain Bacteria; phylum Actinomycetota; class Coriobacteriia; order Coriobacteriales; family Atopobiaceae; genus Lancefieldella. The sequence goes on from JABZHE010000005.1 coordinate 17,302, forward strand.
CCAAGGAATAAATCCCTTATGACGAAGGGCGCCAATCGCGGTGCCGCCAAAACCAAAATAGCGGATGTTGTTGGCTTCACACGTGTCTACGAAGTCCTTTAAAATCATCAGCTCAACTTGCTGAAGATGTTTGAGCGTCTCTGTATCGTATGTGCGCATTATCGACCTTCATACATTTTTTTGTAATAGTCCTGATAATCACCAGAAACTACATTCTTAACCCACTTGCGGTTCTCCAGATACCAGTTAATAGTGGTAACAATTCCCTCTTCAAATGGAGTCTCTGGATACCAGCCAAGCTCTTCTTTAATCTTATCTGGCGCAATACCGTAACGGCGGTCATGACCCTTACGATCAGTAACGTAAGAAATCAGATCCTCAGTAATCTGAGTATCACCGGTAATTCTTG
>JABZHE010000005.1:17720-19406 GCA_015259025.1 Atopobium sp.
GATGATACGCTTAACAATGTAGAGGTTATTGCGCTCGTTATGACCGCCAACGTTGTAGACCTCACCAAGGCGTCCACCTTCAAGAACCATAGCAATTGCCTTACAGTGATCATCAACGTACAGCCAATCGCGAACATTAAGTCCATCGCCATAGACAGGAAGAGCCTTGTGTTCCAAGCAATTCTCAATCATCAGAGGAATGAGCTTCTCAGGGAACTGATATGGACCGTAATTGTTAGAGCAACGAGTAATTACTGCTGGGAATCCGTATGTATCATGCCAGGCCTTTACAAACATATCTGCAGAAGCCTTAGATGCAGAGTAAGGGCTATGAGGGCTCAGTGGTGTAGTCTCACGGAAGAATGCCTCTGGATCATCAAGCGGAAGTGAACCGTAGACTTCATCAGTAGAAACCTGCAGGTATCTGTGGTCTCCGTAGGAGCCCTGGCCATCATTCCAGAAAGACTCTGCAACGCTCAGAAGAGCGACAGTACCCATAACGTTAGTGTCTGCAAAGGCACCCGGATCTTCAATAGAACGGTCTACGTGACTCTCTGCTGCAAAGTTAACAACATAATCGGGATGATAGGTCTCAAACAGCTGTGTCAGAGCCTCTTTATCCCTAATGTCAACGTGAGCAAAGGTATAGCGAGAATCTTGATCATATTCCGAGAGGTTCTCAAGGTTGCCTGCATAGGTCAGGGCATCCACGTTCAAGATATGAATGTCCTGATTTCTTCTAAGCATATAGTGGATAAAGTTAGATCCAATAAATCCAGCTCCACCAGTTACCAAATAGGTCTTCACACTAACCTCTTTCTACCTTCGAAAGATATGTCGCAAGAGCCTCCTGCCAAGGCCTCATACAATTTCCAATGGTACTCTCAAGATGACCGTTTACCAAAGATGAATACGCAGGGCGAGAAGCGCTTTCTGGGTGCATCTCTTTCCACTGAGCAGAAGTTACTCTGGAAACCTTACAGTCAAGATTGCTGCCAGCCATAATAGCCTCAGCAAAATCTGCCCATGAACATGTTCCCTCATTGGTTGCGGGATAGATACCATAGTTCTCAGTGGCTGCAATGCACAAGATTGTGTGAGCTAGGTCATTTGCGCTGGTAGGATTACCTACTTGATCATCAACAACACTAATTTCTGGATACTTTGCGCCAAGAGCGCGCATAGTTGCCACAAAGTTCTTGCCAACATAGCCGTAAAGCCATGCCGTTCTCACTACAAACGTTTGAGGATTTGCCGCAAGCGCAAGTCCCTCTCCCGCCAATTTGGAGCGCCCATACGCAGAAACAGGATAAGGAGCATCTTGTTCTGTACGAGGCGAGCTTTCTTTTCCACTAAAGACATAATCGGTAGATACTTGAACAAGCTTTGTCTGCGTAGCACTGCAAGCTCGTGCAAGATTCATAGGACCAAGGGCATTTACCGCAAAGGCCATCTCAAAATTGCTTTCGCAGCCGTCTACATTTGTTGCGGCCGCACAGTTAATAACAAGGTCATAACGATCATGCTGGTCAAACCATGTATTTACCGCTTCTGAACTAGTAATATCAAGCTCGTCTGCATCGGTATAGTCAACATCTGGATCAACAAACAACTTTGGAGTAGGACCAATTTCAGAGATACCAGTCTCAAAAAGACGCTTGAGTTCATTGCCCAACTGACCATGAG
>JABZHE010000060.1:0-5866 GCA_015259025.1 Atopobium sp.
CATCAAGAGTACGACGCTCGGCAATTGCCTGGTTAGCCGCCTCTTGGAGCGCGTTCACGCTCTCCGTCAGATCCGCAACCTTTGCACGAATTGTTGCCAGCTGACCAGAAAGCTCTTCATTCTCTTTTGCGGCGTCTGCCTTCTGTTTATCCATCACAGAAAGCTGCATACGCGTGTCAGAAAGGCGAGAAACCATGTTCTTGCCCTTCTCCTCCAAAAGACGCATATCAGATCCCATACGACCAAGAATCTCTTGCATGCGACGGCGCTGCTCACCCAAGTCTCCAACAAAGAGACCCTTTTGCTCAAGAAGTGACTGGAGCTTTTCAAGCTCACGGTTTTTCTCGCCCGCGCGATACTGAGCAAGCTCAATAGCAGCCTCTGCCTCTTTAGCGCGTGCCTCCAACTTGCCATGCGTAAACTGCAGCTGACGAAGGTCATCAACCGCAAGCTGAACCGTCAAATCTTTGAGCTGAGCGGATAGATCTTTAGCGCGAGAAGCCTTGTCTACCTGCCTCTCAAGCGGTTTAAGCTGGCGGGTAATCTCGCGAGAAACCACTTTGGCTCGCGTGAGATTCTCATCCATGGAAGAAATTTTGCGCTCCGCACGCTCTTTGCGGCGGCGATGCTTAGAAATATCTGCTGCCTCTTCAATAAGCTCACGACGCTGTTCAGGACGGCTAGACAAGATGGAATCGAGCTTGCCCTGAGAAATAATGGAGTGGGTATCTTTGCCCAGGCCAGAGTCATGCAAAATGTCCTGGATGTCCATGAGTCTTGAAGGAGCACCGTTAATCAGGTACTCAGACTCTCCAGAGCGATACATGCGCCTGGTGATGCCAATTTCAGAGAAATCAATAGGAATAGTGTGGTCGGAGTTATCCAGAACCAGCGTTACCTCAGCAACGCCCACCGCTCCCCTTGCTGATGAGCCAGAGAAGATGACGTCTTCCATAGCCTGGCCACGGAGCATCTTTGCGCTCTGCTCGCCTAATACCCAGAGAATTGCGTCAGAGACATTGGACTTACCCGAGCCGTTAGGACCAACGACAACGGTAAGACCGGGGTCAAAAACCATCTGAGTTTTATCAGCGAATGACTTAAAACCCTTAAGTGTCAGCGATTTTAGATACACGGGTACAGAGTACCTTTCTACCTTAGGTGCATTTCTGCATCAGCATCAAGCGGAGTATCATCCACACCAAGACGTACCAGTGCGTCTTGAGCGGCTTCTGACTCTGCGGCTTTCTTTGATGGTCCCTGTCCACGACCCACCTTAAGGCCGTCGACAAATACCACAGCGGTAAACGTTGGTGTATGAGCAGGTCCACTCTCGCCAATAAGCTTGTACTCTGGGGTAGCCTTACCTTTAGCTTGTACCGCTTCCTGCAAACGAGATTTAGGACTTACCGAACGAACTGCCAGCGCTGGAGAAATATGAGGTCCAAGCGTACGAATAACAAACTCGTGCGTTGGATCAAAGCCCGCATCAAGGTAGAGCGCGCCAACAATGGACTCGTAAACATTCTCCAAAGCAGACTTCATGCCACGCTTTCCCGTGCCCTTCTCGGAAATTCCCATAACAATTAAGGGAGAAATTCCTAGAGTATCGGAGACAATAGAGAGCGTATGACCAGATACCAGAGAGATTTTCAACCTAGTAAGCTGGCCTTCATCCATATCTGGATAACGCTCAAACAGCTCTGTTGCAATAATGGCACCAAGAATTGAGTCACCCAGAAACTCCAGGCGCTCATACGAAGCAGAAACAGGCTTGCCCTCCACCGCCGAAGGGTGTGTGAGGGCAGCCTCAATTAGTTCTTTATTGGTAAATGTGTGACCGCAAATAGCTTCTGCAGCAGCTACTCGTTCGTGCAATTTCACGTATAAAACCTACTTAAGCAGCAAGAATAGCGTCTACTGCGTCACCAACGGTAGCAATCTCGTCGATGTTCTCTGCATCAAAAGTCATATCAAACTCTTGCTCAAGGTCTGTAACAAGCTGCAAAAGATCAAATGAGTCTGCACCAAGGTCCTTAAATGAGGTACCCTCTGTGAGCTCAACGGAATCGTCAAGGTCAAGAGTCTCTCTAACAACGTCAATTACCTTTTCAAGTGTTTCTGTGCGATCCATACATCCTCCTTGCACACAACAATGACGCTAGTAATTTTACCCCGTGATGGGCATCTGTATGATGACATTACTAAAGCTGAAACAAACAATCTTAAAAAAGTAAAGCCCACAGAATTGTCCATGGGCTCTACCATATCTAATAAAAATTTTACGCTACAGGCGCTTTTTCTACAGCTGAATTGAAGAAGAGATTTTCTCAATTAAGTTAGCGCGTACTGCATTGGCTGCAGAGAGTGTTCCTGCGCACACTGCAGAAGAGCTGGTAGCACCATGCCCTTTAAGAACAGGAGCCGAGACACCCAGCAAGAAGGCACCACCAACAGAATCTCCTGAAAGTTCTGCTGCCGTAGCCTTAAGAGCATCTTTCAAAAGAAGTGCGCCAAACGCAGCCTTCTTGGAAGAATTAATTGCATCCTTGAGGCTAGACATAATAAATTTGCCCGTGCTCTCAATGGATTTTAAGGCTACATTTCCGGTAAAGCCGTCTGTCACAATGACATCAAAACGGCTTCCTAAAATATCAGTTCCTTCAGCGTTTCCACCAAAATTAATAGCCGCCTCTGCAAGAGCTGCATGATATGAGAGAGCAAGTTCAGAACCCTTGGTCTCTTCAGATCCATTGCAAAGAAGACCTATGGTTGGATTTTCAATTCCAAGCGAAGCATTGGCAAAGGCCTTGCCCATTTGTGCAAATTGCACCAAAACTTCTGGACGTACATCAGCGTTGGCTCCAGTGTCCAAAAAGACCGTTTTATGACCGCCGAGTCCAGGAAGAATCAAGGTAAGCGCTGGACGCTTTACGCCTTTAATGCGACCAATTCCAAAGGTGGCAGCGGTGAGCACTGCTCCTGTGGAGCCTGCCGAGAAAAGACCATCGGCCTCTCCTGCCTTAACTGCCTGAGCAGCTCTTACAATGCTGGCGTCCTTTTTCTGTCTAACCGCATTAGCAGGATGCTCGCTCATTGCAATAACTTCAGTAGTTACCAAAGCCTTTGCACGATTGTGCTTGTTTGCAAAAGGAGTAACAAACTCATCAGCTCCGGCGAGAAGAACCTCTAGCTCTTGGTCCTTCTCAAGAGCCATACGAACTCCCTCAAGAACAACCTCAGGACTTTGGTCAGACCCCATAACGTCTACACAAATAACGGGCATGTTAACTCCTTAGTGCTATAAAAAAGAAGGCCGGCCCCCTAAAGAACCGGCCTTCTTGGCCATACGATGTATGAGTGTTACTCAGTAACAACAACCTCACGGTCCTTGTAGAAGCCACAGTTAGGGCATACGTGGTGAGGAAGCTTTGGAGCGCCGCACTGTGGGCATACAGAGCGAGCTGCTGCGTTAAGCTTGCTGTTTGCCGAACGACGGGTGTGGGTTGCGCCGCGGCCCTTCTTTTGTTTAGGTACTGCCATCTTAAACCTCTTTTGCTCTTGCTAGCGCCCCTAAAACACATGAGGGCGCGACCCATTCACATAATGCGTTGGATACTATACCACGTACTGACACATTTTGTACGTAGATACAGCATTTCTTCACCATTTAGGAGAAGAAATTTTATTTTACTCTTCCGAATCCGGCTCAATCACAAGATTTTTAAGAGCCGCAAACGGGTTTGAAGCAAGCTTTTCTTCTTCTCGCTTCTGCTCAATCTGAGCTGCGTGACCGCAATCTTCTTCGTTCAGATTGCAACCGCATACTGGGCAAAGTCCCTTGCAGTCGGACTTACACAGTACAACATAAGGCGTCTCCATAACAAGCGAAGGTAAAAGAGCCTCTGCAAGATCAATGGTTTTATCGGCATTTACTAAAACGTAATCTGCCTCATCTTCATCGTCTGCAGCAATCACAGGCTCTTCAAAGAGATAATACTCATCTACCTCTGCGTTTAAAGAGAGATGTGCGTCCTCAAGACAACGGTCACACGTACCAACTGCGTCAGCACGAAGCATTCCGGTAACCAAAATACCCTCACCCGCGTTGGTAAGCACTAGATCAAAATCAATTCCCATAGGGAGAGAAAATTCATGCTCACCCAGCTTATACAAGTCTTCATTAAGATGACCTGCATAAGAAACGGTATCGCCTGCGTTTGCAAGACGATCATCTAGCGCATAAAGAACTGGTTGCATTGGAACTACCAGGCAACGTTATTGCTGGTGTTACGAGGACCAGAGTTCTCATCAAGCGTCTGACGAACACGAGAGACAGAATTTGTCAGGCTCTTAAGGTTCTCCTCAAGGTGAGCAAGAACGGTATCTGCGTACTCCTCAGCGTTGTAGCGAGTATCACGCTCGTACTGCTCTGCCTGATCACGAATGGCGTCTGCCTGCTGCTGAGCAAGGCGAACAACTTCCTGGTCACCAGCAAGAATCATAGCCTGCTGCTGTGCGTCAGCAATGATGGACTCTGCCTGAGCACGTGCGCGCTCAAGGGTCTCATCCTCTTCCTTGATGATGCGACGAGCGGTTGCAAACTCTTCTGGGAAGACACGACGAATCTCGTCAAGCAGCTCATAGAAGTCCTGGGCATCAATAATTTTCTTGTTACCGCCATCCATAAAAGGTGACTTAGCCTCAGTTACTATCTGCTCAATCTCAGATACAAGGCTCTCAATTTCCTCGCCTGGCTGCATCCAGGGCTCCTTTCAGTCCAATACATAAGCCGTGTTATATGCACTTATAACCCTTATGAGCACGACGCATAAAACACCTTTTTAAGAATGTTAGCAGAATATAATGAAAATGCAGGGCAAATATACTTAATTACCGCAATTATGCAGAGCTTCAAGCTTTTTAATGACGTTCTTTGGTACCAAAAATGATACGTCTGCGCCCATGGCTGAGATTTCTCTGACAATTGAAGAAGAAATGTAACCGTACTCTGGACTGGACATAACAAAGACGCTCTCCAGCTCAGGAGCCATATGAGCGTTAAGGTCTGCCTGTTGCAGCTCATACTCAAAGTCTGTCATAGCCCTCAGGCCCTTAACAACACCACCTGCGCCGCGAGCATTGCAGAAATCAACGAGAAGACCTTCCATAGGCTCTACAGAAACGTCCACAAGTCCTTCATCTACCAGAGCGTCTTTGAGCATCTGTACGCGCTCTTCAAGAGAAAACGTAGTTCCTGTGCCGTGCTTGCGCTTTGAAGCCGCAACAGCTACCGTAACATTTTCAAAAAGGCGAGAAGCTCGTTTGATTACATCAAGGTGTCCGTTTGTGACGGGATCAAAAGTACCTGGTACAACTACGTGAGTGATGCTGTTCAACGTATCTCCTATCCCTCACAACGAACAAGTAAATCAACTTGAGCAATACCATAACGCTTACTCTTAGAAAGCTCAAAGTTGTCAAGAGAAACTGAATCAGATTTGTGGCTATGCTCGTACACTACCACAGCATCTTCTGTCAGACTTCCCGCCTGAGTCAAGTCTTTAAGCAGCTTGGATACTACCTCTGCCTCAACGGCATAAGGAGGATCCAAAAATACCACGTCAAAAGGACCTCCAAACAGCTGAGATGACTCAGCTAAGTGCGCCGTATCTCCACAGATAACACTCATCTCAGAGGTGCTTACACCAAGAGATTTAGCCGTACGCTTAATGCGCTCACACGTCTTTCTGTCTTTATCAACAAACGTAGCGTACAACGCTCCTCTAGAAAGTAGCTCAAAACCCATAGCACCCGAGCCTGCAAAAGCGTCAAGCACTCTAGACTCACTGAGGTCAAGACCGCG
>JABZHE010000061.1:0-5843 GCA_015259025.1 Atopobium sp.
AGATTTTAGCTGCTCAGGGCGTCGAGGCTGATCCTGACGAGATGATTTTGACTTCTGGTTCCCAGCAGGCGCTTGATTTCTTGGGCCGTGTCTTTCTTAACCCAGGGGACGATATTATCTGTGAGGGTCCAAGCTATCTTGGTGCGTTCCAGGCATTTTCCGCGTATGAGCCTACTGTTCACACCATTGATATGGACGAAGAGGGTATCAGAACAGACCTGCTTGAGGCAAAACTTAAAGAGCTTGCAGACCAAGGCAGAAAGCCTAAGTTCATCTACGTTATTCCTAACTTTAATAATCCTGCCGGCATCACCATGTCTATGCCAAGGCGCCTCCGTCTTCTTGAGCTGGCTCGCCAGTACAACATCCCTGTTGTTGAGGATGATCCGTATGGTCTTATCCGCTTTGAGGGAGAAGATCTAACGCGCCTTAAGACGCTTGATCCAAATGTCATTTATCTGGGAACCACGTCAAAGATTTTTGCCCCAGGACTGCGTCTTGCATGGATGGTTGCACCTCGTCACTTCCTTGAGCGCATCAACCTTGCTAAGTCTGGCTCTGACCTGTGTACCAGCCCCTTTAACATGATTCTTGCTGAGCACTACTTCAATGAGGTTGATTGGCAGGCAGCGCTTGAGGTGTCTAAGTCTCGCTACAAAGAGAGAAAAGACGCCATGCTGGCAGCGCTTGCGGAGTTCTTCCCTAAAGACGTTACCTGGACTAAGCCAGAGGGTGGTTTGTTCCTGTGGGTAACCTTCCCGCCATACCTCAACACTGAGCAGTTGCTTCCTCGTGCAATTGAAGAGGGAGTTGCCTTTGTACCAGGTGTTTATTGCTATCCTGACCAGCGTATTAGTTCAAGTATGCGCCTATGCTACTCATTTGAGACGCCAGAGCGCATCCACGAGGCAATCCGCAGGCTGTCTTTGTGCGTCCAAGATCGCATGGCGCTGTATCGCGCATTCCTAGAGGCGGGCGCTCTTCCTGAGTCTTCTCATTCTGAATCTCAATCCTCTGCAAGGGAGTGTTAAGTATGGCTACAAAAGTTGCTGTCATTATGGGTGGAGCCTCATTTGAGAGGAACTTCTCGCTCAAAAGCGGAGCTCTTGTTTCTGAGGCCTTGGAGAAGCGTGGGTATGAGGTATTGCCACTTGATGCTGATGCTCACCTGGTGGACACTCTTCGTGCCGAGAAACCCGATGTTGCGTTTGTGTGCCTTCACGGCGCGGGCGGAGAAGACGGTGCGGTACCTGCACTTTTGGAGTTCCTCAAGATTCCGTATGTGGGCTCAAGGCCTGCATCTTGTAGGGCAGCCTGGAACAAGGCTGACATGCCGTTTATTGTGCGCCAGGCCTGGTCAAAGGAGGAGTCTGAGGTCATCTGGCCTCCTCAGATTGTGTTGACTGCCAGCGCATTTAAAGACCTTGGCGCAGCTGCCGCCCTTGACCTGGTTCCCGAGCGCCTTGGCGGCGGCGTTGGCTTCCCTCTGGCGGTTAAGCCTGTTCACGGTGGCTCTGCTATGGGCCTTTCTAAGGTTGACAGCGCTGACCAGCTTGGACCAGCACTTCTCGGCGCACTTGGTTTTGACGACTCCGTCATTATCCAGCAGTGGGTTGATGGCGTTGAAGTAAGCGTTACCGTGCTCTCTGACGCAGATGGCGAGAAAACCCTGCCACCAGTAGAGATTTCAGTGACCAAGGGTATTTACGACACGGATGCTCGTCTTGATCCAGAGCGTATTCAGCACTTCTGCCCAGTTCGTCCTGAGTCTTTGGCAGCACTTGGCGCAGATCCAGCCGCTGCTCGTGAGGCTCTTGAGCGCGCAGCTCTTGAGGTGTACACCGCTTATGGCTGCAGAGATCTTGCTCGTATTGATTTTATTTGGGATGGACATCACGTTTTGGTCATGGGTCTGAAGACATTCCCAGGACTCACTGAGACCTCCCTTGTTCCAATGGCTATTGAGGCTGCAGGATACGCTGTTGAAGACGTTCTTGCGCAACTTGTTGAGGGTGCGCTTAAGCGCGGCAACTAGGGGGTTTTATGGAATACGTATTGGGCATTGATGTTGGTGGCACCACTATCAAACTGGGACTCTTCTCTGCAGAGGGAGAGCTACTTTCTGAGCAGAAGGTCAAGACGCCCGCACTTGATAACGAGGGCGGTTATCAGACGGTAACCGATGCTATTAAGCTGATTGTTCATGGCCAAAAAGCAAGCCGCAACGATGTTATTGCGTGTGGTTTGGATATTCCAGGTCCTGTTGCAGATGACGGAACCGTTGGTCTTCTCGCCAATGTAGACATTGATCCTGAGGGATTGGTGCAGGCAATCAATATGTGCCTACCAAACGCAACCATTGCGTTTGTCAACGATGCTAACGCCGCTGCTCTGGGCGAAGCGTGGGCTGGCGTTGCCGTGGGTGTGCCGTCGTTTGTGCTGATTGCGCTGGGCACCGGCGTTGGTGCAGGTGTTGTTGTAGACGGCAAGCTTGCTGCAGGTGCTTTTGGCGCGGGCGGTGAGATTGGTCACATCATTGTTGAGCCAGAAGAGACGTTGACCTGCGGTTGTGGTCGCCACGGTTGCCTGGAGCAGTATGCTTCTGCTAAGGGTGTTGTCCGCCTGTACCTGGAGGAATGCGCTTCCCGAGGCGTTGTTCCTGTGAACATTGAGCACGAGACCGATACGGTGTCCGTGTTTAGAGCTCACGCTCAGGGTGACGAATGCGCAACCCTTGCTATCCATAAGATGTGCCACTACCTGGGTCTTGCTATGGCGCAGGTTTCGTGCGTGGTTGATCCTGCCATGTTCTTGATTGGCGGCGGTGTTGCGGGCTCGTTTGCAACGTTTGCTACCGAGCTTCGTGAGTGTTTTGAGCAGTACGCTCTACCGGTAAGCAAGGGCGCTCGTATTGAGGCTGCGAGCTTGGGCAATCAGGCTGCAATGTATGGTTGCGCATACGAGGCGCTGCGCCTGAGGCAAGAGCGTTTTGGCCAGGAAAGCGCTGAGTAGAAGTAGGTTTCTGGTGCACGTTCTTCTCGCCCAGAAAAGTGTAGGTACGTTTGAGTACCTGGCGAGAAAAACATCAGTGTTTTTGACACATACGCCGCGCTAAATGAAAGTGCGTTCAATAACATATTTTTCCGGTTACAATTTATGTAAAAACGTAGTTATCGAAGCTGCTCAGTGCTAACATTGAGCAGCTTTTTTGGTTGTGTTTGGAACAATTCCGAACACTAGGATGAAAGGGGAGTGCTGTGGCTGACGAGTCAAAGTATGACATCGTTGCTGCTACTGGTTGCCCAACCGGTATTGCGCACACCTTTATGGCTAAGGAGGCCTTGGAGAAGGCCGCCGCAGCTAAAGGTCTTACCATTAAGGTTGAGACGCACGGCCAGGTCGGTGTAGAGAACGAGCTCACCGCAGCTGAGATTAGGAATGCCAAGGCAGTAGTTGTTGCTGCCGATAAGGACGTTCAGGCCGAGCGTTTTGCCGGAAAACCAATGGTAAATGTTGGTGTTACTGCTGCTATTAAGGACGCTGAGGGTCTTATCGACCGCGCTCTTGTTGCTCAGCCTGAGGGCGAGCTTGCAGAGGCAGATGACGCTCCAGTCTCAAGCACCATTGAGAAAGAGTCTGTAGGCCACATCATCTACAAGCACCTCATGAACGGCGTTAGCCACATGCTGGTCTTTGTTGTTGCTGGTGGTGTTCTCACTGCAGTTTCATTCCTCTGGGGTATCACTTCCTTCAGCTCTACCGCACCTGACTACAACAGCTTTGCTGCAATGCTCAAGATTATCGGCGGCATTGCAATGGGCCTTATGGTTCCAGTTCTTTCTGCTTACATTGCTGAGTCTATCGGTAAGCGTCCTGCTCTGGTTCCTGGTTTTGTTGCAGGTATGATTGCTATCCAGGGTCTTCCAATTAACCCTAACACTGGCATGATTGATGCTGGTGGCGCTGGCGTTGGTTTTGGCTTCCTGGGCGGCATCGTCGGCGGCTTCCTTGCCGGTTATGTCATCGTTGGTCTTGAGAAGCTCCTTGCAGGTCTTCCAAAGAACCTTGATGGCCTGAAGGCAATCTTCCTGTACCCACTGCTTTCCACCACCATTGTTGGCCTGGTTATGCTGGGTATTTCTGGTCCAATGGCAGCAATCAACACCGGCATGATGAACTTCCTGCGCGGTCTGTCTGCTTCTGGTCCAATTGTCCTTGGTCTTGCAATTGGTTGCATGGCCGCATTTGACATGGGCGGCCCAGTCAACAAGGCAGCTTACGTTACCGGTACTGCACTTCTGACCGAGGCTCTTGCTGCTGGTGTTGGTACCCCAACCTATGAGTTTGGTACTAACTTCATGGCTGCAGTTTCTGCTGCTTGTATTGTTCCTCCACTGATCACCACCTTTGCTGTTGTTGTTGGTAAGAAATACTTCACCAAGTCCGACTTCAACGCTGGTCTGGTCAACTTCGTTCTTGGCTGCACCCACATTACCGAGGGTGCTATTCCATTCATGACCAAGAACATTTGGCCTGTCATGCCTATCATGATGATCGGTTCTTCCATCGGCTCCATCCTGACGCTGCTCTTTGGCGTTCATGACCCAGCACCTCACGGCGGCTTCCTGGTTCTTCCCGTTGTCGATGGCGGCCTTAAGTGGGTTCTCGCTATTCTCATTGGTGCTGTTGTTGGTGGTATTCTCTTTGTTGCTTTCAAGGCATACGAGTACCGCAAGAACGGCAACAAGCTGGTCGAGGACTAAGCTTTACGCTTAGCACACACTCGGTACCGTTTGAGTTTTGCCCAGAATTTACGTACAGTTTGGGTGCAGACTCAGATAATCGAAGTAAAATATGGACTCGGCGATTTCGTCGGGTCCATATTTGTTTCAGAGGGAGCTTTGATGATTTACACACTTACCACTAATCCTGCAATAGACATGAACGTCAATTCGGGAGTTCCTTCTTATACGCATGTCAACCGTACAACCGATGCCGTTTACACACCAAACGGCAAGGGTCTGAACGTTTCATTTACGCTTGCTCACTACGGCGTTGAGTCCACTATCCTGGGTTTTTTTGGTGGCTTCTCTGGCAACTACATTGTTGAAGAGGCATCCAAGGTTTGCCCGGTCAATCCCGTGTGGATTGACGGCATCACCCGCGTAAACATCTTTGTTACTACGCCCGAGGGCGAGCTCAAGTTCCCTAATGCGGGTGCCCCCGTTGTTCGCTCCAAGCAGGACGAGATGCTTGAGCTGCTGCGCAATGCTCCCGACCTGGACGTTCTGGTGGTTTCTGGTTCGCTTTCCCCTGAGATGGATCCAACTTTCTACGACGAGCTCTTTGACCTTTGCCATGAGCGTGGCACTGAGCTGGTTTTGGACATCTCTCATAAACACCTCGCAGAACTTGTCGAGAAAAAACCACTGCTCATTAAGCCAAACGACGAAGAAGTGGCAGAGATTTTTGGTGTCGACGTCCATAACGAGGCTGACGTTCTTCTCGCCCTCCACAAGATTCACGAACGCGGAGCAAAGAACATCCTGCTCACGCTGGGCGGCGAGGGTGCGTACTTCTTCAACGGTGAACATGTCTGGCACGCAAATGCTGCGCAGGTAGAGGTGCTTTCGACGGCATGTGCGGGCGATTCAACGCTGGCAAGCTTCATGTCGGTTTGGCTTGAGGATCCGTCGGCTGTCGAGAAGGCCCTGACGCGCGCGATGGCTACCGGTGGAAACGTTGCGATGAGCGCTGGCTTGGGCGACTTTGCGCTGGTCGAGAAGATCGCGGAGTCCATCCACGTTGAGCTGGTGGAGTAGGAGCGGATGTGTTGCGCGTGG
>JABZHE010000062.1:0-5838 GCA_015259025.1 Atopobium sp.
GAACGGACACAGCCGAAACACTTGGAAGCAGCTTGTCCTCAACGTATTGCGTAGCGCTCAATGCCGCAAACTCGCGGGTAAAGTGATGCACCAAAATGCCATCCATTCCCCATGCGGCAAGTGCACGAAGTCTATCTTCTCCCGAGAGCAATCGCCGAGGAGATCCGTCAAACAGCACCTCAACAGGGTCTGGTAAAAACGTCACAGCAACAAGTGGTACATTGCGAGCTTCGGCGTCCTTTTTTGCGCTAGCGAGAAGCCCTTGGTGGCCCTCATGAAGTCCGTCAAAGACACCAAGCACGCACACGCAAGGTTGCTTGTAACAGTCAGAACGCAAGGTATAGAAATCAGCATCACCAAGCTCACGTGGAGCCGGCAACTCACTTCCATACAAAACGGATTGTGCTATGCGATCTACCTTGTTCACGCGCATCCTTACTTACACAAAATACCTTGAGAGAAGTTTGTCTGGCAGACAAGGCAAGAGCCCTGCCTTGACCAAATTCCTACGAGAGCTTCATTCCACACAAGGCTGACCAGCGAGTTATGAGCAATCTCAGAGAGATCTTCCGGAATACCAAAACGTTTTCCAACCTCAACACACTTGTATTCTGCTGCAGTCAACCTGTGCACAGGGTATCCCAGAACCTCAGTTGGATTGAGGTGTTTAGCTTCAAGTACCTGAGCTGGGCTTTGTTCAAGCTCTTCTAATAAAGCGCAGTTCCCAAGTATGATTGGACCAGAGAACGTCCTTCTCAGTCCACTAATATGAGCCTCTGTTCCAAGAGACTGACCAAGGTCTCGAGCAATACTTCTAATGTAGGTGCCTTTTGAAACGTCAAACGCAACTGTCCATACCAGGGATTCATCCGTAGTAGAAGGTTTGCGCACCGCCAAAAGCGTAGCTTCGTAAATAGAGACTCTACGAGCTGCAAGCTCTGGCGTCTTACCTTCACGAACAAGCTGATAGGCTCGTTTGCCATCAACTGAGATTGCAGAAACTGCAGGTGGAAGCTGGTCTACCGTACCCACCAGCTTTGCGCATGCAGCGCGAGCAAACTCTTCAACATAGAGACTTTCTGGAACAGGTGCAGTAGCTACGACCTGACCATCTGCATCGTCGGTTGAGGTGCGGGTGCCAAACGAGATGTCGGCCACATACCCCTTTCGGTCCAGCGTCAGGAGGCCCAACAGCTTTGTAGCAAGTCCAATGCCCACTACCAACACGCCACTTGCATTAGGATCCAAAGTGCCTGCATGCCCCACGCGTTTCTCGCCAAAAGCACGACGAACACGAGAAACCACGTCATGGCTGGTCAGCCCAAGCGGTTTGTCAACTGCAATAAGTGCGTTAATTCCACTAGCTCCTCGCTTCACCTATGACTCCTTGTCAAGGGCGAGAAGATCGATGAGCAGAGGTACTATCTGGGTAAACACATCGTCAATAGTGCCTTCAGCGGTAAAGCCTGCGGCAGCAGTGTGGCCACCGCCACCCATTTGGCGAGCTACGCCGGAAATATCAAGTTTGGACTTGGAGCGCAGGTTGCCACGAACTTTTCCGCCGTCAACCTCTTTGAGGAAGAGGGCAATTTCAGTTCCCTCAACGCAACGCACAATGTCTACCAGGCCATCCATCTCAGCAAGAGGAACGCCTGATGCAGAAAGATCTGCCGTAGTGACATAGCTGTAGGCAACACGACCCTCACCAAAGGTGCGAATACGACCCATAACCTTTGCGGCAAGATGAAGGTAGGCCAAACGGTCACTCTGATAGACATGAAGTGCAATCTGAGATGGAGAAGCGCCTGCTTCTACCAGCAAACTTGCAACCTCAAAAGCCTCACCGTCAGCGTTTTGGTACTGGAAACGACCAGTATCAGTTACCAGGGCGCACATAAGGCATTGTGCCTCTGATGGAACAAGCTCTGCGCCCAAATGACAGGCAAACTCGGTGATAATGACACCGGTTGCTGCTGCATCAGGACGCACAAGACCTGCATTCCAATACACGTTGTTGTATGGGTGATGGTCAAACACTGCTACCGTCTTAGAGCGCTCCATCAGTGCTTCTGCATCAGCCAAACGTCCTGCGGTAGATAGATCTACGCAGATAAAAAGGTCTGGAGTACCCTCATACTTATTTGCAGGTACAAAGCTGTCAGTACCATCAAGAAACTTGTAAATACGTGGTACTTCCCCATCAGCATCTGCCAAAAGATTAGTGACAGTTTTGCTAGGCCATCTTCTCTGAATAATGGAAGAAAGTGCTAATCCAGAGCCAATAGCATCTCCATCAGGAGAAGTATGTGCGCAAACGACGATTGACGAGGCCTGCTCAATAAGAGCAATAACCTCGTCAAACTCTGGACGACTGACTTTTGTATTCAGTGACGTCACTTACTTACGCCTCCTCGTCAGAATTCTCTTCATCAGAAGCTAGAGGGTATCCAAACTCGTCTTTCTCGACACCAAGCGTTGGTGGAACCACCTCAAGGGCCTGAGCAATGCGCTCAGCCTCATCGGTAGTGGTATCAATCTTAAAATCAAGCTCAGGGGTTACACGCCAGTTCAGCGCATGACCCAAAAGCGAGCGAATCCTACCCTTTGCACGCTTGAGAGCTGCAAGGACCTTCTCGTAGCGATCAGGCTCACAGCTGACATACGCGCGCATAAAGGACTTATCAACCGAGACCTCACAGCTTGTGACAGTCACAAGCTGGAGATCAGGGTCGGAAATCTCAAATAAAAGGATCCAGCTGAGCTTTTCTCGAGCAATCTCATTAGTACGACGAGAAAACTGATTCTGTTTCATGCTGTCCCTTCTTACTCGGTACGAGCCACCTGCTCAATGCGATAGCCCTCAAGCTGGTCGCCAGGCTTGATGTCCTGGAAGTTCTCAAGGCCAATACCGCATTCATAGCCGGATTTAACGCTCTTAACGTCGTCTTTGAAGCGCCTGAGCGATGCAATCTTTCCATCGTAGACAACAAAGCCGTCGCGAATAAGTCGGATATTATCGTCACGAGAAATCTCGCCCTCAGAAATCATGCAGCCTGCAGCAATACCAACCTTAGGAACCTTGAAGGTATCGCGAACCTCAGCAACGCCAGTCTGAACTTCCTGCTCAGTTGGCTTAAGCATACCAATACGAGCAGCATCAATCTCTTCGATTGCCTTGTAGATGACGCTATAGGTTCTAATCTCAACGCCTACGCGCTCTGCAGCAAGCTTGGCCTTTGCATCTGGACGGACACCAAAGCCAATAATAATTGCGTTGGATGCATCAGCGAGAACAACATCAGTCTCGGTGATTCCACCAACAGCAGAGTGGATGGTGCTGATACGAACCTCGGACTGGTCCATCTTGTCCAGGGAATCCTGGAGAGCCTCGATGGAGCCCTGAACATCAGCCTTGATGATGAGGTTGAGTTCCTTGACGTCACGGTCAGCCATGGTGTCAAAGAGGTTCTCAAGGGTAACGTGCTTAACACGGTTCTGCTCTTCAATACGAGCCTTAAGAGCGCGCTGGTCAGCAAGCTCTCGAGCGTCGCGCTCCTCCTGGAAGACACGGAACTCATCGCCTGCGCCAGGAACGGTCTGCAGACCAAGAATCTCAACTGCGTCAGAAGGGCCTGCGGTAGTAACTGCGTTACCCTTAGGATCAAGCATTGCACGGACGCGGCCAAAGGCCATACCAGCAACAAGAGCATCGCCGATGTGGAGCGTACCGCGTGTAACCAAAACAGTAGCAACAGAGCCGCGACCGCGGTCAAGCTTAGCCTCAAGAACGTTACCAGAAGCAAAGGTGTCTGGGTTTGCCTTCAGCTCAAGGACATCTGCCTGCAAAAGAATGGTCTCGAGAAGATCGTCGATGCCCAAATTCTGCTTAGCGGAGATGTCAACAAACATGTTCTGTCCACCCCACTCCTCAGGAATAACACCATACTCGGTGAGCTCCTGACGAACGCGGGTAGGATCTGCGCCTGGCTTATCAATCTTGTTGACAGCAACAACAATTGGAACACCAGCAGCCTTTGCGTGGTTAATAGACTCAATGGTCTGAGGCATAACGCCGTCGTCTGCAGCAACAATCAGAATGACAATATCGGTAACCTTTGCACCACGAGCACGCATAGCGGTAAAGGTCTCGTGACCTGGGGTATCGATGAAGGTAATCTCACGGCCGTTAATAGTGACCTGAGAAGCACCGATTGCCTGTGTAATGCCGCCGGCCTCGCCAGCTGCAACGCCGGTGTGACGAATTGCGTCCAGAAGTGATGTCTTACCGTGGTCAACGTGACCCATGACGGTAACTACTGGAGGACGTGGCTTCAAGTCCTTAGGATCATCGTAGAAGGTGAAGGAATTCTCCTCTTCCTTGGACATGATCTTAATCTGACGACCAAGGTCATCAGCAACAATCTCAATAAGCTCATCAGACATGGTCTCGGTGAGCGTCAGAGGGTTGCCAAGCAGGAACAGACGCTTAATGATGTCATTTGCAGGAACGCCAAGAAGCTCAGCAAGTTCAGAGACAGTAGAGCCCTGAGGAACCTTTACGGTATCAAGCTGGGAAATATCCTGGTCATTTGCAAGTGCTTCCTCAATACGCTGCTCCATAGCAGCCTCTGCAGCCTGCTTCTGACGACGCTCTTTACGCTTTTTACGGCGACCAGTGGACTCACGGCTTGCCTCTTCAATAGCAACGCGAGCCTCATCCAAAACGCGGCTTCTGTTGTAAGCCTCAGCCTCACGCGCCATACGGCTATAACGGTCTTCTCCGTCATCTCCACCACGACGGTTCTTCTTGCGCTTACCATTTGGACGCTCGTCAGACATGGAGGCGTCATCGCGCTCATTCTTGAAGTTATGACGAGAAGGAGCACCACTTGCCTCGCTTGCATTAGCGCGAGCGTGGTTTCTAGGTCCCTTCTCAGCCTTCTTCTGAGCAGCGGACTCCGCTGCCTGCTGCTTCAATACCTCTTCCTGCTGAGCAATCTGGTCAAGCAGGTTGTTGAAGGAAGGAGCAGCCTTAGGAGCGGTATCCTTTACGCGGTTACGCTCGGCCTCTTCGGCCTCAAGACGCTTCTTCTCTTCCTCAGCGCGGCGGCGCTCCTCTTCTTTCTTGCGAGCAGCCTCCTCTTTTGCGCGCTTCTTCTCTTCTTCAGCACGCTCAGCCTCACGCCTTGCCTCTGCAGCAAGTCGCTCAGCCTCTGCTGCCTCTGCAGCAGCCTTTGCCTCTTTGGCAGCAGCCTCTTCCTCAGCAGCCTTCTGAGCTGCAATTTCAGCGGCACGAGCCTCCATAATAGGCTGGAGTTTCTTACGAACAATAGAGATATATGCATCTTCAAGCGTAGAAGAAGCAGACTTTGCAGGAATCTTCATGTCCGCAAGGTGCTCGAGCAATTCTTTGCTCTGCATACCATATTCTTTGGCAAGGTCATGTACACGCATTTTTGCCATATATGAAAACCTTCCGGTTGACGGGATAGTTACAGGTAGTTGCCTAGATCAGTGAGTCTGGATCGGAAGAAATCTCTGCATTCTCCATGTCATCATGAATGCCACAGAAATCAGAACCAGGTCTTGCCATATTGCGGCAAGGAGTTCCGTTAGGGCTCACATACTTGCAACGATGAGCAATCTCTTCCTCGTCAACAGTCTCCTCAACAACCTCAGGAAGGTTGTTTAGAATGCTTGCAGCAAGGGACTCGTTCTTGATGTCAATGTGAAGACCAGTCAGACGAGCTGCAAGACGAGCGTTCTGACCCTCTTTACCAATTGCCAAAGACAGCTGATCATCAGGAACAATAACAGTTGCGTGTCCCGTAGCACCAT
>JABZHE010000063.1:0-5790 GCA_015259025.1 Atopobium sp.
ATTCTGACGCTATCCCCAGCTTTGAGGCAGAGTCTGCCAAGAAGAACGTTGTTGCTCTGAGCGCACCAGTCCACGATGAGGATGGCAACTTTGTTGACACTGATGACAATCCTCTTAAGCTTGACGCTAACGGCCAGCCAATTCTTGCTGAGGGTCAGGAGCTTCAGACTCTTGGTGGCGTAACTGCTGCAGGCTTCAAGACTGCTGTTGAGGGCGCTGCTACTGAGCCAGAGGCTTCTGCGTATGGTATGTACGTCCCAGGTATTCCTGATCTTGTCCGTGGTGCCCTTCAGGGTGCTGGCGCAAGCCCCGTTGTCACTAGCCTTGTAGTTGACGGTATTATTGGCGGCGTTGGCTCTGTCCTTGGCTTTATCCCACAGATGCTTGTTCTGTTTATCATGTTGTGCTTCCTTGAGGACTGCGGTTACATGAGCCGTGTTGCCTTTGTTATGGACCGCGTGTTCCGTCGCTTTGGCCTGTCCGGCAAGTCCTTCATTCCACTTCTGATTTCTTCTGGCTGTGGTGTTCCTGGCGTTCTTTCTACTCGTACCATTGAGAACGAGAAGGACCGCCGTATGACTGCAATGCTCACCACCATGATTCCTTGCTCTGCAAAGCAGCCAATCATTGCTTTGGTTATGGGTGTTCTTATTGGTGGCTCTTCTGCTTGGTGGGTTGCTCCTGCTTTCTACTTCCTTGGCGTTGCAATGATTGTTATTTCTGCAGTCATGCTGAAGAAGACTAAGGCATTTGAGGGCGAGCCTGCACCATTTGTTATGGAGCTTCCTGATTACCACATGCCTTCTATCAAGTCTTGGGCAATGCATGTTTGGGAGCGTATCTCTGCATACATCCTTAAGGCTGGTACCATCATCTTCGCAGCAGCTATTGGTATCTGGGTTCTTTCCAACTTTGGTTGGGCAACCTGGGAGGGCGCAAATGGCGTCTTTGGTTACCTTCCAGGCATTGAGGGCGCTCCTACGAACGTCATGGACTTCTCCCTGCTTGCAGCTGTTGGTGGTTTCATCGGCGTTATCTTTGCTCCTCTTGGATTTGCAAACTGGCAGGCAACTGCAGCTTCCATCTCTGCTCTAATCGCAAAAGAGAACCTTGTTTCTACCTTTGGTGTTCTCTACGGTCTTGGTGATGCAAGCGAGAAGTCCGTTACTATGTGGTCTGGCTTCGCTGGTATGTTCACCGATGCTGGTGGCATTCTTCACGTTGGTGCAATGTGCGCATTTGTTGCATTCAATATGCTTGACGCACCTTGCTTCGCTGCAGTAGGTTCTATTCGTCGACAAATGAACGACTCTAAGTGGTTCTGGTTTGCTATTGGCTATCAGTGCGTATTTGCATGGATTGTTGGCCTGATGATCAATCAGTTCTGGGAGTTCTTTGTCCTTGGTTCCTTTGGTGTGTGGACTGTTATTGCCTTCATCTTCTTGGCAGCAATTCTCTTCCAGCTCTTCCGTCCTGCTCCAAAGTGGGATAAGAAAGAAGGACGACAAGATCCTTACCAACCTTACCGAGGTTGCAAAGGCATAAGCTACTACTAGCTGAGTACGCTGACCTGATCCCCCGCACCAATTCGGTGCGGGGGATTTTGTTTATGTTTATCTCGGACTTTCTTGATATAAGATAAAAATCCATAGACATGTAAACTTAGTCTAACTTTTTGTAGAGTTTACGAAATTAGATAAAAAAACTGAAAAAATTCTTGTAAGTTTCCCTCGGTTAACTTACTATGTTTTTAAGCAATTTAGTTGCTTGCTTTATTCAGGTTCCCGTAGCTCGAAGAAAGACCCTCTCCCTTTCTTGCGAGCGTAGAACACGAGCCGCTGACTCTGGGTGTCAGCGGCTCGCCCCTTTTTAAGATGTATTTACTTGCTTTTAGTGCAAGTCTCTGTCTTCTTCATGTTCAGAAAGATCGCTTGTATCGCGGTCCAAAAGAACCGAGACGTTCATATCAGGGTAGGCTGCCTCTACTTCATGAATAATATCGTGGACAATTTGCTTACCGTCATAGCCAAACTCAATGACTGCATCAAAGGCCATAAATTGATTTTCAATGTCAGCAATAAAACCATGAACTTGAAGAACACCTTCATGAGCTAAAGCCATTTCAGTTACTTCAGTGCGCATCTTTACAATGCGATTATCGGTGGTGTTTCTCGCATAAATACCAATAGCAGCAATGATTATTTTGCCTGATGTCTGCTTGTAAATCTCTGTACTCAGACGCCTAGTCATCGTATCAATCTCAAGAGCTGAAGTGGTATCAAGAACCTCAGTGTGGAATGAGCCAACAAATTTATCTGGGCCATAGCTGTGGATAATAAGGTCGTAGACGCCTTCTGCGTCTGGATCCTCTTTCACAATGTTGTAAATAAGTGTTGAAAGAGCAGCGTCAGGACGCATACCAATAATTTCTTTGATAGATCCCTGTAACAGCTCAATTGAAGCTTTAATGATAAACACAGAGATAATAACGCCCACATATGCTTCAAGGCTAATTTTTGCAAAGATAAAAATAAGTGCAGCTGTTAAAACAGAAGTGGAAAGCGTGGCGTCAAAAAGTGCATCTGAACCCGACGCAATAAGGGTGTCGGAGTTTACGCGATTACCTACAGAGCGGACGTAGTGACCCAAAATAATCTTTACGAGCACAGCTACTGCAATGATGACTAAAGACAGGGGACTATAGTCTGGCGTAACAGGATCCATGATACCTTGGATGGATTTGATGAGTGAAGAAATACCTGCATACATGATGATTGCAGCAATTACTGTTGTAGTGATGTATTCAATACGTCCGTGTCCAAAGGGGTGCTCGCGATCAGCTTTTTTGTTAGATAGTTTTGTTCCCACAATGGTGATGATTGATGAAATTGCATCGGAGAAATTGTTCACCGCATCAAGAGTAACAGCAATTGAGTTAGATAAAATGCCTACGACAGCCTTAAATACTGCAAGAGCAACATTAGCTACAATGCCAATGGTGCTAGTGCGTACTATGGCGGTTTCACGTTCAGAAGAGGTTATAGTTACCTGTGATTGGGTCATAGTAAATCTAGCTTTCTGTAACGTTAGAGAGAACTTTTAAAAGCAATCGTTTAAGCTCAGCGCCTTCTTCGGGCGAGAGATTAACGCATGAGCCAATCTGATGTGGAACCACTTGAATTTCTCGCCTAAGGTCTTTGCCTTTTTGGGTAAGAGAAATAATCAGCTGACGTCCGTCTTTGTTTGTTTTTTGACGCAGTACAAGGCTCTTCTCCTCAAGCTTTTTAAGAAGTGGAGTCAAGGTGCCTGAATCAAGAAATAAAAGCTCACCTAAAGTTTTGACATCCAAGGATTCATGTTCCCAAAGCGCCATCATGGCAATGTATTGTGTATACGTTAAATTAAAGGGCTTAAGCAGCGGCGTATACCTTCGCACCACTTCTTTTGAGGCACTGTAGAGCGGGAAGCAGAGCTGGTTTTTGAGGAGAAGCTCGGGGATATCGGGGGAGTTGTCGAGTGTAGAAGAGCCGCTAGCAAAAGTGCTAGCGGCTGCAACGGGCTGTATTTCTTTTTGAGAAGAACTCATGAGCAGACCGGTCCTCTCGCCTTACGCAAGTAGGTTTTTAATTGCAGACTCAACTTCTGCCATATCGGTGGTTGGCTCAAAGCGTGCAACAACATTTCCCTGGCGGTCTACAAGGAATTTAGTGAAGTTCCACATGATATAAGCCTTGTCACCAAACTTCTTGTTGTTTGCCTTTGCAAATTTATCTAGCGCAAGGGCTTTGATGCCCTTACCAAAACCTTGGAAGGGGAAAGCTGTTGCAAGACGCACAAAGAGAGGATTTGCAGTCTCTCCGTTGACGTCGCCCTTCTTGAACTGTGGAAAATCGGTGCCAAATTTCATAGTGCAGAACTGGTGAATCTCTTCATCGGACTCTGGGGCTTGGTCTGCAAACTGATTGCAAGGGAAGTCTAAAATCTCAAAGCCTTGATCTTTATAAGCAGCGTAAATGCGCTCAAGATCTTCGTACTGTGGGGTAAAGCCGCAACCAGTTGCAGTATTAACAATAAGAAGAACCTTACCGTCAAATGAGGAGAGGGAAGTAAGAGATCCGTCACGCTTTTCTACGGAGAGGTCATAGATGTTGGTGTTGGCCATGATGTTCCTTTCAACGAGCCGCGGATTGTTCGAAGCATTGGATGGTTTTGTGTATTGGGTAGTGTACCCCGTTTGGATTAGCTTAACACAAATAAATTGTGTACAATTTATTTTTCATAGTAACGACACAGAGGAGATGTTATGTTTCATTAATTTGTTAATCCAAATGAACATGATATCAAATATTTAAGTAACGCCTTAGAGCAGCTTCTTCACAAAATTTATATGTACACCATGGCTAACCATAGGAAACGTTTTCGCAGGTAAGAAATTACTTGTGTACAATTGTTTCATTAGGATAACCAATTAGTAATGATTTTCACTTGTTTTTTTCGTATAATAATTTTATCTTCAATAGGTCACTAACCGATTAATTTGCAAAAAGCAGATGGGGGATTTTTATGAAACTGAACAATTGGTGTCTCGCAGCCGGTGGCGCTGCACTTGCTGGCGTTGTTGCTGGTCTTGCTTCTAACGGCACTCTTCACAAGGCAGCTGTCAAGGCAACTGCATGTGGTCTTCGCGTCACTGACCGTGTTTCCGCAGAGACTCAGAACGTCGTTGACGAGGCTAACGACGTTGTCGCAGAGGCTCGCCGTGAGTCCAAGATTGACGCTGCAGTTCGCGCTCGCCTTGCTGAACTCGAGGAGGGTATCCGCGCTGAGGTTACCAAGCAGGTCGACGCAGAGGGCGCACAGGCATAATTCATGCGCTTTACAATTACTAATGAAATCTCAGGTCGCATTCGTGCAAAATGCGACCTGGGTCATATTGATGAGGCTGAAGCCCGTGGTATTTCCTATGAGCTGATGCGTGTTGACGGAGTTCGTCACGCTGAAGTTCACATGGCAAACGGCTCTCTCTTGCTAAGGTTTGATCCTCTCAAGAGAGACCAGGTACTTGCAGCTGTTGGCGCTTTTGATGTCTTGAACTTGCCACGAGAAGAAGAGGCAGGTCTTGAAGACTTCTGCAGCTCAATTGAGATGGCTCTTGAGAACAATCGTTTCCAGATGGAGGTTGTGACCACATTCGCACGCCGCTGGATTATACGTTTTTTGCCACTGCCTGCAGTTGCTAACTACGCTTACGTTATTCTCCGCGCCATTCCATTTGTCGTGGAAGGCGTTAAGCGCCTGTTTAAGAAAGAGCTGACCGTTGAGGTTTTGGACGCAACTGCTATCACCACTTCAATTCTAAGAAATGAGTGGGCAGATGCATCTACGGTCATGTTCTTGCTTGAGCTGTCTGCTGCTATGGAGAACCACGTGGCAAGCCGAGCACGTCTTGCACTTCGTGATGGCCTAATCACTCGTTCTGAGAACGTCTGGGCTCGTATTGACGGCAAGGACGTTATGATTGCCCTTTCTGAGGTTGAGAAGGGCATGATTTTGCACCAGCGCGCTGGTGGCGTTCTTCCTGTTGACGGCAAAGTTGTTGAAGGCATTGGCCAGATGAACGAGGCTGCCATGACAGGTGAGTCCCGTCTTGTAACCAAAGAGCCTGGCTCAACCGTTTACGCAGGCACCGCCCTTGAAGACGGTGACCTCATGGTAAGCGTCACTGCTCCTCCAGGAATGTCTCGTATCGACAACATTGTTGATATGGTTGAGCAGTCTGCTGAGCTTAAG
>JABZHE010000064.1:0-5789 GCA_015259025.1 Atopobium sp.
CTCGTATAGTTCTAGCTCAAATAAGCGCTCTGTTTCAATGGCTGATGTTGCGCAAGTTGCTGGTGTTTCTCAGCAGACCGTTTCGCGTGTTGCTAATGGCGCCCAGAACGTCAGCAAGGCCACGCGAGAAAAAGTCCAGGCCGCAATGGAGTCTATGGGCTTTAGACCAAGCTTTGCAGGTAGGTCGTTGAGATCTGGCTCGTATCAATCGGTGGGACTTTGCTTGTACGACATTCGCGAGTTTGGTAACTTAGCCACGCTTGATGGCATTGTTTCTGCAGCTCGTGAGCACGAATATGCAATTACAATGATTGAGAAAGGCTCCGACGACGGCTTGTGCCTGCAGGACATTTCTTATCGTATGTCCAATCTTCCCGTTGACGGCATGATTATCAGTATGAGCCTTATGGCATCAGACTTTGAATCATTTGTGCCTCAACCAGGTCTTGGAACAGTCCTTCTTACCATGCATGAGCATCCTTATTGCACAACCGTTGACTCAGATCAGTATGGTTGTTCAAAGCTTGTTATTGACCACCTCTATGAGCTCGGTCACCGCAAAATCCGTTTTGTAGCAGGTCCTTCATACTCCATTGACTCGCAATTTCGCGAGAAGGGCTGGCGAGATGCCATGTCTGAGTACGGTCTGGAGATTGTTGAGCCACTTGCTGGCGATTGGACTGCTAACAGCGGCTATGAAATTGGTAAAAAGCTGCGTGAAACTCGTGATTTTACTGCGGTCTATGCAGCAAACGACCAGATGGCGTTAGGTGTCATTGCAGCGTTTGAAGAAGTGGGACTCAGTGTGCCAGAAGATGTCAGCATTGTTGGTGTTGACGACTCTCTTGAAGACTATCTGCCAAACTTCTCGCTGACAACCGTTCGCTTTAACTTGCTAGAGCGTGGCCGTGTAGCTCTTGAGCATGCAATCCGTGCATCTGAGCCAGGGTATGAGCCTGAGGCAATTAGAATTGCTCCTAAACTTATTGTTCGTACCACCACAGCAGCGCCACAGAAGTAGAGAAGTCTCTTAAAAAGTCGGGTTTCTCGCCATAATCAGCTATACTGTTCAGGCAATAGTTGATTAGAGGAGTTGTATGTCTGAGTCACCAAATAAAGAACTAGGCTGGTCAGTTCAGGTTTCCTTGGATACGCACGAGATTCGTGCTGGAGAGACTGTAACTGCTACTCCTAAGATTATTGGTGCAGATCCTGAGGGCTTCAAATTTCACTACGTATGGAGCTTGAATGACCGCTGGGATGAGGGTTTTTGGGATACTACGGAGCACCAGTTTGGCGACTCAATTCCTAATACTTCGTGGACATACACCTTCCCAGAGCCTGGTCGTTATCATCTCTACATTGATGCATTTGACACGAACAACAATCCTCAGACCGTTACTGCTTGGGTAGTTGTTGCTGGTGAAGACGATTTTATGCGTCCACCACTTCCTTCTGCAGACGCAGAGACGGTTGTTGCGGTAAACGGCGTTTCAGAGATCTTTAATATTGCTTCTGAGCAGTTCAACTCGCTGAAAGAGTACTTTATTGCTTTTGCCCGTGGCGAGGTTGCTTTCAAAGAGTTCAAGGCCCTTGATGACATCTCGTTTGAGGTCAAGCGCGGCGAGGCTTTTGGTCTGGTGGGCACAAACGGCTCCGGCAAGTCCACCATGCTTAAAATCATTGCTGGCGTCCTTGAGCCCTCTAAAGGAACTTGCGAGGTCAAAGGTACTATTGCTCCTCTTATTGAGCTGGGTGCTGGCTTTGACATGGAGCTGACCGCTAAAGAGAACATCTACCTTAACGGTGCTCTTCTTGGTTACAAGAAAGAGTTTATTGATTCGCACTTTGACCAGATTGTAGAGTTTGCTGAGCTTGAAGGCTTTATGGACATGCCGCTCAAGAATTACTCGTCTGGTATGGTGGCACGTATTGCCTTTGCAATTGCTACCGTTACAGAGCCTGACCTGCTTATTGTTGATGAGACACTCTCGGTTGGAGATTTCCTCTTCCAGCAAAAGTGCGAGAACCGCATCAAGGAGCTTGTTGCTTCTAATAATGTTACGGTCCTTCTGGTTTCTCACTCTATTGACCTGGTTCAACGCATTTGTGACCGCGCCATTTGGATTGAGAAGGGTAAGCAGCGCATGCTTGGTCCTGTAGATGAAGTTTGTGAAGCTTACGAGCACCTCAAGAGATAATTGAAATTCCTAACCAAAAGTTAGGTTCTGTACGAGTACAATATGTGTGTCTTTAAATGTGGTACGAGATACCCGTAAGGCTCATAGTCATAGTTTTGCCTTTTGGATACCTTGTGCCTGGTCAGGTGAGGTATCTTTTTTATTGGAGGCGCTATGGCTCAAGAAAGTTCGCACTCTCTCATTGTGGACGAGCAGTCCCTTGACCGCATGCTTACACGAATTGCTCACGAAATTGTCGAGAATAACGATTCAATTGAAAACGTTGCTCTCGTAGGCATTATTCGCCGTGGAGAAGTTTTGGCTTCTCGCCTTGCGGAAAAGATTTTGAGCTTTACCGGATGTAAGCCAAAAGTTGGCTCACTTGATATCAGTTTTTATCGCGATGATTTTAGAAGAAACACTGCACCGGTACTTCATGCAACTAATATCGATTTTGATATTACGGGCACAAGTGTTGTGCTGGTAGATGACGTTCTTCAGACCGGAAGAACTATCAGAGCAGCGCTTGACGCCCTCATTGATTACGGCCGCCCTGAGCGTGTCCAGCTGGCCGTAGTAGTTGATCGCGGTCACCGCGAGCTTCCTATTAGACCTGACTATGTGGGAAAGAATGTTCCTTCATCAAAGAGCCAGGTAGTCAGCTTAAATGTTAAAGAAATTGATGGTCAGGACTGCGTCTTGCTGTATGAAGCTGACTTTTCTGACCCCTTTATTGAGGGAGGAAACTAATGCTTTCGGTTAAACATTTGATTGATACAAACAGTTTGACTCGTGACGACATCCAGCAGATTCTTGATACTGCTCAGTCGTTTGAAGCGGTGAACAACAGAGACATTAAGAAGGTTCCAGCACTTCGCGGTCGCACCATTGTCAATCTGTTTTTGGAGCCTTCTACCAGGACTCGCTCTTCATTTGAGCTTGCCGAGAAACGCCTCTCTGCTGATGCTCTGAATATGGGAGGTTCAACCTCGTCTGTTGTTAAGGGAGAGTCTCTGGCAGATACCATTCAGACCATCGACGCCATGAACGTTGATATGTTTATCTGCCGCGCAAGACTTGCAGGTACTCCACAAAAGATTACCGAGCACACTGATGCTGTGGTCATCAACGCTGGTGCCGGTAAGCATCAGCATCCAACGCAGGCAATGCTTGACCTCTATACCATTCGCAAGAACTTTGGACACCTTGACGGCCTTAAGGTTGCCATTGTTGGTGACCTTTCTCACAGCCGCGTTGTCGGTTCTTTGGTGCCAGCGCTTAAGACTATGGGCGCAGAGGTTGTTCTGGTTGGTCCTCCAACATTCCACGTAGACGATCCAAGTTGGTTTGGTTGCTCTCAGACCTCGCACTTTGATGAAGTTATTGGCGATGTGGACGTCGTGTACATGCTTCGCGTGCAGCTGGAGCGTATGGAAGGAGCTCCCATTCCTTCTCGCCGTGAGTACAACAGGCTTTGGGGCCTTGACGAGCGCCGCAGCAAGCTGATGAAGCCCGAAGCAATCATCTGCCACCCAGGTCCAATGAATCGCGGTATGGAAATTAACAGCGAAGTAGCCGATTGTGCTCGCTCTCGTATTCTTGACCAGGTCAATGCAGGCGTTTTGACGCGCATGGCCGCAATGTATCTACTTTTGGGAGGAGACTCTGATGGCATTTCTGCTTAAAGGTGCACGCGTTGTAGACCCACAGCTTAACCTTGATGCCGTAATGGACGTTCGTATTGAGGGAGAAACTATTGCTGAAGTTGCGGCAACCGTTGCACCTCAAGAGGGAGATACCGTAATTGACGCAAAAGGCAAGGTACTAGCACCTGGTCTTGTTGATATGCACGTCCACTTTAGAGACCCTGGCTTTGAGTACAAAGAGACTATTGAGACGGGCTCTAGAGCTGCGATTCACGGTGGCTTTACTGATGTTGCTACCATGCCAAACACCAATCCTGTCACTGATAACGGACCTGCTGTCCGTTTCCAGATTGACCGCGGCAATGAGGTTGGTCTTATTCATGTTCGTCCGATGGGTGCCCTTACCAAGGGCTCTAAGGGACAGGAACTTGCTGAGATTGGCAACATGGTTGACGAGGGAGCATCCGCATTCTCTGATGACGGCCACGGTGTCCAAAGCGCTGGTATGATGCGTACCGTTATGGAGTACGTTTCCCAGTTTGACCGCGTTGTTGCCGCTCACTGCGAGATTGAGTCCATCAGCGCTGGCGGCGTTGTCAACGAGGGTCGCGCAAGCACGCGACTTGGTATGTTTGGCTGGCCAGCACTTGGCGAGGAGCTGGAGATTTCCAGAGACATTGATCTTTGCCGCCTTACTGGCTGTCCTCTGCACATTTGCCACATTTCAACGGGCAGGGGAGCAGAGCTGGTACGCGCAGCTAAGAAGGAAGGTCTGCCTGTTACCGCAGAGGTTTGCCCTCACCATCTTTTCTTGTCCGAGGATGACATCACCGATACGTACAACACCAACCTTAAGATGAATCCACCACTCAGAACCGCTGAGGATGCGCTTGCGCTTCAGGCTGCAGTTGCAGATGGTACGGTTGATTGCATTGTTACCGACCATGCACCTCATGCAGCTCACGAGAAGGACTGTGAGTGGGAAATCTCTTACTTTGGCTGCATTGGTCTTGAGACCTCACTGCCTCTGATGATCACCAACATGGTACGCACCAACAAGCTGTCCTTTACGGGTCTTGTCCGCGCTATGGCCGTAAACCCTCGTCGTATTCTGCGCCTTGAGCCTGTTAAGATTGCTGCAGGCTACAAGGCTGACCTGACCCTTTTTGACCCAGAAAAGAAGGTCCAGATCACGCCAGAGTATTTTGAGAGCAAGTCTAAGAACTCGGCCTTTATTGGCGCCGAGCTTTATGGCGTTGCAACTGATGTGTTTGTTGACGGCAAGCGCGTTCTTGCCAATGAGGTAGTTGTTCCTGGAGGGGAAAAGTAATGCCACTACGTGGAAATGTACAGGTATTTGACTTTACAGTTCTGAGCAATACCCAGGTTGCCCAGAATCTGTATAGAGCTCAGCTTAAAGTACCAGGTCTTTGTAAGTCCTTGGAACCTGGTCAGTTTGTAAACGTCAATGTCCCAGGCGATAAGCGCCATATTCTTCGCATCCCACTGTCCTTCTCGCTTGCTGATAAAGCAACTGATACGCTGGAGCTTATCTACGCAACAGTGGGCGAGGGCACACGTAGACTTTCTCAGATGAAGCCGGGGGACACCAGCGACATGACAGCTCCGTGCGGTCGTCCCTGGCGACTCAACGCTTCAAGCAAGAGAAGTGTCCTGGTAGCAGGTGGTGTGGGCATCACGCCAATCATCGCTGCAGCGCGCAAGCTTACTGAGCTTGGCGTTGAGTTTGACGCGGTTATTGGTGCACAGACTGCCGAGAAACTCTTTGGAGAAGAAGATCTTCTCGCGCTAGGCGCACAGAACGTGTACGTCACAACAGATGATGGTACAGGTATTGTACACATTGCTCCTACCTTCGGTGCGGACGATGCTAAGGTGGCTAAGGATGCTAACATCCCTGCTCTCTATCTGATTTCAAAGAAGGGACAGACTCGTCCAATGG
>JABZHE010000065.1:0-5749 GCA_015259025.1 Atopobium sp.
GCAATCTTCTGCTGGCGGTTAATCGAAAACACACTATACGTCTGCCGCGAATAGGTCTCTTTTAGCTCCTGCAGATTTGCCTGCATAGAATCTCCTCATTTCAAAAGCGCTCTAATGCGCCGAATATTAAAAATAACATGGAGAGTATTTTAGCCAGCAGAACTGCGATTGCAACCCCAAAATAAAATAAAATGCCATTTCAGGGGTTAAATTTTGATTAACGAGAAAGACAATTGCCTACGTAACTTTAAGAGAATGATTTGAAAAAGAACAATTTATGTATAAATTTTATCCATGCAAATCAAAGATATTCCATTTTGTTTATTTGCTTTAAACTGCCGATAAATAGCGTTTTTTGATACCATAAATCAGTTATGCACAAATGGATACTTCAGGTTAACTTTAGATACTGCAGACTTCATTGAGATGTCGTAGCTTTCTTTTAGTTTGCCATGAATTCCATTGGTTTTGCAGGTTTTAGGTTTTAGGTTTTAGATCTTGTTGGCTTCTGTTGAGTTTTCTCGTAGAAGGTTTGTATATGGAGCAGCTTGCACACGTTTTTTCACTTATCGTTCAGCCCGCATATGACTTGACCGGCAGTTGGTGGGCGGCAATCTTCCTTTTTACCCTTGCAACTAAAATCATCCTGATGCCTCTGGCGCTTTGGACGCAGCAAAATTCCATTGTTATGGTGCGTCTTATGCCCGAGACCTTCCGCCTGAAGACACGCTACTTCGGCGACAGAGAGACCATCGAGGAGCGCTCCAACGAGCTCAACAAAAAGGCAGGTTATCACCCGCTGCTGAGCCTTATTCCTTTGGCTATCCAGGTAGTCATTCTGTTTGGTCTGGTAGACGTCATCCATGGCATCACTGATTCCGGCGCTCCGGGTACAGAGTTTTTGGGCATGACCCCAATCATTGATGGTGGTATCACCTGGATTATGCCTCTCGCAGCAGCTCTGTCCTCGGTTGCTCTTGGCCTTGCATCCAACAAGCTGAATCCACTCCAGCGCGAGCAGTCTCGTGCCGAGAAGAACACCACAAACGGCCTCTCTATTGCAATGTCGCTTGTACTTGCGGTTTACGTTGTTTGCGGCATGGCATTCTACTGGGTTTGCTCAAACCTTCTCTCAATTCTGGTCCAGATTGTCTGCAATATTATCATTGACCCTCGTAAACAGGTTGACTATGACGATCTCAACGCTGCTCGCGACGAGTTTGAGGCAATGGACGCAGCAACCAAGTCAACTCACAAGTGGTTCCAGCGCGATCCTCATGCTGCCCGCGAAAAAGAGGACTACAAGCGCTTCTTTGACACCATCGGCAAGCACTTGGTTTTCTATTCTGAGTCAAGCGGCTTTTACAAATACTTCCAGGGCGCTATTGAGTGGCTGCTGGCAAACTCGGACATCCGCATCCACTACGTTACCTCTGACCCTAACGACCAGGTCTTTGAGCTGGCAAAACAGCAGCCTCGCCTAATTCCTTATTACTTGGGCCAGCGTCGCCTCATCACGCTCTTCATGAAGCTCGACGCCGACGTTGTGGTTACCTCCCTCGGTGACCTAGAGAGCTCTTACATGAAGCGCTCCTACGTGCGCAAAGACGCTGAGTACATGTATATGTGCCACCACATGACCTCCATGACAGTCACCTCGACGCGCAACGAGTACACCTACTACGACGACATCCTTTGCGTTGGTCCTCACCAGCAGCACGATCTTGAGCTGGTCGAGAAGTACTACGGTACGCCATCCAAGAGAAAGCCAGCTATTGGCTACGATCTTCTCGACAGGTCAATCAAGAACTACCAGAAGCAGAATCTGGGCCAGCGCAAACCTGGCGAGAAACCCCTGTTACTGATTGGTCCTTCGTGGCAGTATGACAACTTGATGGACAGCTGCCTTGACGGCCTGCTTGAGCAGCTCATGGGCCGCGGCTGGCGCATTGTGGTCCGCCCACACCCAGAGTATTTGAAGCGCTATCCTGCCCGTATGGAGGAGATTCTTGCTCGCTATGCTGACGCGGATCCAGAGGAACTCTCCTTTGAGACTGACTTCAGCTCTAACACTTCGGTTCTCTCGGCTGACCTGCTGTTTACTGACTGGTCGAGTGTTGCCGAGGAGTTCTCGTTTACCACGCTCAAGCCGTCGGTCTTCATTGATACCGCAATGAAGGAGAATAACCCTGACTGGAGCAAGATTCATTCTGATCCATGCGACATTACGCTGAGAAATGAGATTGGCCGCAGTTTTGATCCTAAGGACCTCTCGGGCCTGGGTGATGCGGTTGCGCAGATGCTTGAAGAGACCGACAGCTGGTCGCACAAGATTGAAGAGATTCGCAACAACATGATCTTCAACCTGGGTCACGGCGGAGAAGCCGCAGGTAAGTTCATCCTCGAGCGCGTTTTGGCTCACCAGGAAGAGGCTGCCGCTGAGGTTGCAGACAACGCTACTACCAAGAAGAACGCTGCTGCGGACGCTGCAGACGATGACGAGAAAAGCGACGACGTCAGCTCCACTAAAGACGCCACAAAGACAACTGATGAGGACGGTGTTTCTCGTGACTAAAACAACAACTTCTACCATGAGAAACTCTTGCAGCGTCACTATTCAAAGCCGCGCGTCTTTCCTTCATGGAGCGTTTTTTGTCGCAGTACTGACGTTTGCGTGGTGGGCACTTCTACCAGCAACAGCGCAGGCTTACGTTGACCCATCTGTCATGACCTACACCATCCAGGCACTGGCAGCAGTTGTAGTTGCGCTCTCTGCGGTCCTTGGCGTTGCGTTTAGGCGCTCTCGTAAGGTGCTCTTCCGTCTGCTTAAGATTGATGAGAACGCCAATAAGATTGTCGAAGGCAAAGTTCACAAGGTTGACGCCAAAGGTGCAGAAGCTGCAAACGTTCAGATGAAAGAAATCCTTGCAGCAGAAGCTGTTCGTCTCAAGGAACAAAAAGAGGGAACCCTCAAACCTAAGGGTCGTATTGGTGTCGCATTTCTTGTCTCTTTCTTTACTGTCTTTACTATCTTGGTCGTAGCCCCACTTGAGCTGGTGGCAAGCAATGCGCGAGACCTTTCTTTCAACCTCAACGATGTTGCAGGTCCCGTTATTATTGCAGGTCTTATCCTTACGATCATTCTTACAGTGCTTTTATCACTCCTGCGTAAGCGTGTGTTTAACGTTGCCGTTGCATTTGTAGGCGCCGTCGGTGTGGCGTCATACGTTCAGGCAGTATTCTTGAACGGTGGTATGCCACTTGCAGATGGTCACGAGGTTATTTGGTCAGACTTCACAACCCAAATGATTGTCTCTGGCCTCATCTGGCTGGCAATCATTGCAGCTGCAGTGGCCTTCTCGCTCCTAAAAGCACGTCAGCTTAGAACAGGTCTTCTAGTAACCGCAACCGCTCTTATCATTGTCCAGACAGTGGGCGTTGCAAGTCTCTGGGGTCCTGCAATCGCAGCGTCGATAGATGCTCATGCCGAAAACCAGCAGGTTATCGCAACGCGCGAGGGCCTCTACAACGTTTCCTCCAAGAAGAACGTCGTGGTGTTTGTCCTTGATACTACCGACACCGCCTTTGTTCAGAGACTCTACGATGAACGTCCAGAGACATTTGCCGGTTTAACAGGATTTACGTGGTATAGAAACTCTGTAGGTTCTATGATTCCTACTCGATATGGTGTACCATCGCTGCTTTTTGGAACACGTCCTCAGCCTGGCGAGAATTTCAACGAGTTTGTTTATAACTGGGCACAGAGTGATCAGTATCTCAGGGATATCCAGAATGCTGGATTTGAGGCTGGCCTGTACACCGACCAGCTCAATTACAACCGTTATAGAGGAACAGCTCAGAAATATTCCGTTAACTACCATCCACCTGTTGGTAGGGGACTTGATAATCAGCTGGATGTTTTTGGTGCGCTGCGCATTCTCTATAAGACAGCGTTCTGCAGGGACATGCCTTGGATGTTTAAGCCTCGATTCTGGTATTATACCGAGGATCTTAATATGCGCATGCGCAAGTCAGTCAACATGGACGAAGTTGATCTCTCTTCACAGCCATACACAGAGGATGACCTCAAGTATTACCAGGAGCTTCAACACTACGGACTCTCGATTGACAATACTGGTCAGAACGGTTCATTCCGTTTCATTCATCTGTTTGGCTCGCATCCACCTTACACGCTTGATCGCAACGTTGAGCGCACTGAAGATCCAAGCAAGCAAAACGTTGACGAGCAAACCATCGCGGCTTACAGAATTGTTGAAGCCTACATCGCTGAGCTCAAGCGTTTGGGAGTGTATGAGAATACGTCTTTCATCATTACCGCTGACCATGGTGATTGGTACTTGACGGGCGGCGATATTCAGACACCTTCTGCTCCAGTCATTATGTACAAACCAGCTGGTCAGACTGCTGAAGAGGCTGCTCAGCCTATGCAGATTTCTGACGCACCTGTCTGGCACTACGACATCTTGGCGCAGACGCTGAAGGACATGGGCGTTGACCAGCAGACGCTTTCTAACTATACCACGCCGCTTGATGAGGTCCACGAGGGAGACGTTCGTCCTCGTTACTACATCGAGACCATTTCAAATGGCAAGCGAGACATCTTTGTCAGGGAGTTTGTCATCAATGGCAATGCTAATGACATGAAAGACTGGAGTCTTACGGGCAACGAATGGCCTGTTGAACCATGGCATGACTAAGCTGGGTGCTTTGACGCGCCTGGCGAGAAATCCGGTGTACTCGCCGTCGAGAAATCCAACTACAAGAAAAGCCGCGTCCACACGACGCGGCTTTTTTGGTGACTAGTTATAGGAGCGGCTCTGTGAAGAGAGCTTGCCTGCGACCTGGGATTACTGTGGCAAAATCCAGCTAGGAAGGCCGTCAGAGAAGATGCGTGCAAGGGGGTACGCCTCTTCAATAGTCAGTGTTGCAACAACGCGATAAGGGCCTTCTGCTGATGTATCAAATACCAGCGCAAGGGGTTTCTCGCCATCAGTAGTGGGAAGTGCAAGGTAGATGCAGTGTCTGGAGGGATTATAGAGCTCAACAGCCATACGCCATCCGCGCTTTGCAGCTCGCAAGGCATTTTGCACCAGAGGCGAGTTGTCATCAAATCCACGCTCTGGATCAAAGAGAAGGGGAGCGTGAGTTGAGACAGGTAGCGAGAAGTCAGCATCAGTGTGCATGAGCTGCTGCTCGTTCTTTCTGTAGACGTACGCTGCGGAAAGGCAAGCTTGCGCTGCCTGCAACGAGGGCGCGTCGCTCAGATAGGTGGTGCTAAGCGCATTCCAATCGGAGACAGGAGCCTCGTTCATGACCACGTCAACAGGGTTTATGGGCAGCTGCTTTTCTGCGGCGGGCAGCTTCTCCCATGAAGCGATACCAGACTTAGGCAGACCGCGAAGCACGTCAACTGCCTGATCCTGCAGCTCACTTGCAGAAACGCTAAGCTCCAAGAGCGTCCAAGGACGCAGAGCTCCGCGTTTTGACTTGCGGATGGTAGCGGTAATTACCTCGTCTGTCTGCGGTTTTTTGTAACGCGTGTTAAACGTAAACGTGCCACCCTTGGAAATGAGCGTGCGAGAAGACTCGGCAAGTTTGAAGTCTTCTTCCAGCTGCTTGAGGACGTTGGCGTCGACGGGAGCCATCTGATATAAAATGCCGAGAAGCTCGTTGTTGACGTGGACATCTTCTTCAAAATTGGCAGGGTATGTTGGGGTAGGAGCAGGAG
>JABZHE010000066.1:0-5736 GCA_015259025.1 Atopobium sp.
TCCTGGTCTTCCTTGCGTGCCTTGTTGCCGCTGTTGATTCTCATGCAGACCTTCTGCGCATGTCTGTTGCATCTGCTGGAAACGATCACCGTCTTGGCGCAAACGAGGCTCCTCCTGCGATTGTCTCAGTCTTCTTAGGCGCTGCGCTTTCTGTAATTGTTGATGATCTTATCACTGGCTCTGATGTTCACGGTGCAAAGCGCACTCGCATGGACCTTGGCGTACCAACACTACCTGCAGTCCTTAGGGACAACACAGACAGAAACCGTACCAGCCCCTTTGCGTTTACTGGTAACAAGTTTGAGTTCCGTATGTGCGGCAGCCAGCAGAACCTCTCTGATCCTAACGTCATTTTGAACACCATTGTTGCCGAGCAGTGTGACCGCTTTGCAAACGATCTTTCAAACGCTTCTGAGGAGAACTTCACCAAGGAAGCTTTGAGGTGGGTTATTGATACCTTCAAAGCTCACGAGCGCATCCTCTTTGAAGGCAATGGCTACTCAGGCGATTGGGAGAAACTTGCCGAGGAGCGCGGTCTTCCAAACCTCCGCACCACCCCTGAGGCACTTCCTGCAATGGTTGCTCCAGAGAACATTGAGCTCTTTGAGCGCTACGGTGTTCTTTCCCAGGCAGAAGCACAGGCTCGCTACGTTGCAAAGGCAGAGCAGTACGCTAAGGTTCTTAACATTGAGGCTCGTACCATGCTGTATATGACGCGCCACATGTATCTGCCTGCCCTCTTTACCTACTCAAGTGATGTTGCCTCTTCAGTTGCTGCTAAGCAGGCTATTGGTATTAAGAGCGCTGCAGAAACAGAGATTGTTGAGAAGCTCACCGCAGGTATTGACGAGATTTATGCAGCTACCAACAGCCTTGATGAGATCAATACCACAGCTCACCAGATGAAAGATCAGCCTCAGGAGCAGTGCGAATACTACTGCAATGAAGTTCTTCCTGCTATGGCCCGCCTGCGCAGCGCCGTTGACTCCATGGAGCTCATCTGCGGACACGACTGGTGGCCAGTTCCTAGCTACAACAAGATGCTCTTCTACGTCTAATTCTTCACTAAGAGCTTCTTGGCGAGAAACCCGGTCTTCTCGCCACTCCATCTATACAGCAAAACGGCTCAGTTTACCTGGGCCGTTTTTTGTATCCAAACTCATAAGATGTGGCAAAGGTTATGCGTTGACCAACTTACTGTATGCAGCATGGACGTCTTCAAGCTTGATGAGATTGCCTTCAGCATCGGTGGGAGCAGGAGCTATCTGCATTGATTCACTTACTGCTGTCAAATTCAGACGATCCGCATACCAAGGCGTTGGTGTTCCCTCAATAACTGGCGAGAAGAACGAGTCCATTTCTCCCATGTGTTCAGCAGAGTCTCGTTTAGTAATAAATTCCTGCCATAAATACGCTGAATATGTATGTTTTGACCCCTGACATACAAATGACCTTATCGTAGAGAAATAAGAAGTGCCTGGCAGAATAACTGAAAGATTATCAAAATCGTCTTTAGTAATTGCCCTATACGCAGCGCTCAGCGGACAAACACAAGCCCTGTACCTGCCAAATCCTGTGTCTCTAATAGCTTGATAGGTACTCTCAGAAAATGCGTCAACATTTTCAAACAGATTTTGGATAATTTGAGCGCCTTTATCCAGTCCATACTGACCTAAAAAGAGCGATTCAAACTTCTTTCCCGCAAACGTAAGTGTGGGGTCAGGAATAACATACCTTCCACGCAGGCCATCTGTAAGAAGATCGGTCCATTCGTGAGGACGCTGAATCTTTTTCTCGTTAAGGCGCTCTTGATTTACAAGTAAAACCAATGGATCTGCAGCGTAGGCATACCAGTGTCCGTTGGCGTCAAAAAACTCAGGGCGCACATACTGGTCTGTTGAAGAAACTTCAAACGGTTGACAATATGCGGAAGTCTCAAAATTTTGCATGAGAGCTTCGCTTGCCAAGAAAATGACATCGGGTTTCTCAAAACCCCAATCAGTACCAGATTTGGTATCAGAAGTTTCAGACTCCGAACTCTTACCAGAAGTATATGTTTGCTGAATAAACTCCTGAATTTCTTCCTCTGTTGCCTCACCCACCGTAACAGGCATAGAAAACATTCTTGAATATGTTTCTACCAGGGACTTTACCGCTTCTTTTGAAGTACATAAAAGATTGAGGGAGCCCTCTCGTTGCGCAAGTTGAATAAGCGCTCGAGCGTAGCCTGGAACTTTTGAATTAAGCTGTGGAGGAAGAAGCTCCTGCTGAACATAAGAAATTCCTGGGCTCAAAACATTTGCTACCGTAGCTATTACAGGTGCAGCAACCGCCGAGACAGCCAGGATAATAAATGAGGTTCTTGTAACAGAAGTGGCAGTTGGTGGAGTAATCTTCTCATCAGGGTCTTTTGGTCCAAAAGTTTTATGCATCTTCTGGCGCAGACAATCTGGGATAAACTTCACACTACCTCCTTACCTGCTACATAATCCGTCTGGTCAAACAGATTTTATCCAAAAAAGGCTTTTAGTCCAATCAGGATAAGTACTATTCCGCCCACCATCTCGGCACGGTCGCCCAGAAGAGAACCAAGTTTTTTGCCAATGAACAGAGCAATGGTGCAGAGAATGGCAGTAATAATGCCAAAGAGCGCCGAGGCAACCAAAATGTCTACACTATGTGCCCTAAAACTTACACCAACAGCAAATGCGTCGATTGCTGTAGCAACAGCTTGAAAGAGCAGCTTTCCATAAGAGAGCGTCGTAGCACTTTGCTGGGCTTCTTCCTCATCTTCTTCAGAAGCATCTTCTTTGAGCGCCTTATAGCCGCTGTATAGCATGTTTAAACCAATGAAGCCAAGAATAACCAACGAGACAATACCTGCGTACTTCTCAATCAACTCTGCTGCAATGCCACCAACAAAATAACCGGCAAGAGGCATGCCAAACTGAAAGAGACCAAAGAATAGCGGCATACGCATAAGACGAGAAAACCTATGGTCATCAAAGGCAAAGGTGTTAGAGATAGTGACAGAAAACGCATCTGTTGCAAGCGCCACACCCAGCATTAAAATTTCAAGTAGACCCATGTGTCAGTTCCCAGGTATCATTAAATCTTGTAACACGAAGGAGAAATTTTAACGCCTGTAAGCTGTTTTAGGCTACTCTTATATTGAAAAACTACGAGGAGTCTTATGCCTGCTTTAATAACCCACTATCTGTTCGGCGCAGAGGTGGTTCATGATTTACCGCAAGAACTTGTTGCAACTGATGCAGAGGTCAATGCATTCCTGCTTGGAAACCAGGGTCCTGATCCCTTCCTAGCACGTCATCTTGCCTGGCCAAACCACTCGCTTGCCTGCAATAGACTACATCGTCGTATGCATGCGGGTCATATTGTTGACGCGTTTCTTTCTATTCGCGATGGTGTTTCTCGCCTACCGCAGAGCGACATGCCCGCTGGTCGTGCGTTTGCGCTTGGCCTCTTAGCACACTACGCACTAGATAGAATTGTCCATCCATTTGTGTATTCCCAGCAAGATGCACTGATTGAGGCGGAACCATCTCTCAAGAATGCCTACAGAGAACTCCATCCTATTATCGAGACAGATTTAGACTCATACCTTCTCTGGCACTTGCGCCATACTACCGTTGAAACGTTTCCCCCAGCTGAGGTGCTTGAAGCAATTGAATCAACCAAGCACGTTGGTGGCGCGCTCTTCTCGCAAGTAGCGCTTCAGGTATTTGACCTTAATGTTGGCGTTGGTGAGTACGAGAAGGCCCTTCAGGATTACGCTCGCATCTACCACACTGTAGAGCGCACTGATCCTAAGTACACCACCAAGCTTCCTGACGTTTTGTATAAAACCGAGAAGTTCATGCGTCCTTCAAACAATTCGTACGTTGCGGCAATGGCCCATCGTATTGTTAAAACCGAGGACTTCCCTACGGCAAACCTCAAGCGTCTACCTTGGAAAGAGCCTTACACAGGAGAGATCAAGACTGAAAGCATTCTTGATCTTATGGATGAAGCTCGTGAGTTCTACAAAGATCTTGTTCAGGCAACTATTTTGGGTCAGAGAATTACCTTGGAAGAGCTGGTCGACGGCATCAATTACATGGGTAAACCTGTTGTAGAAATGGTTGATGACGAGGACTAACTTGCAGCAAAACACCAAAGGCGTTGCATATTCAAACACGTAAGAGAAAAGGCAACTACTTGAGTAGCTGCCTTTTTTACTAACGCTTATCTACAATCTATCGCATGCTGTAAAAGCGCATGCTATAAAAACACATACCATAGAGGTCGACTCTACAGAAGTGCTTCTTCCCACGCAGGCTCCTTGAATCCAAGCAAGATAGTATTACCTGCAACCACCAAGGGGCGCTTTACCAGCATGCCTGTAGTGGCAAGCAACTTATAGGCATCACTATCGCTCATACCTGCATCAAGCTGCTCCTTGATGTTATTATCGCGATATACCATGCCTGAAGTATTGAAGAATTTCCTGATAGAAAGACCGCTCAACTTATGCCATTCAGCAAGCTCTTCTGCAGTTGGATTTTCTTCTTTAATATCACGCAAAGTATAAGAAACACCATGTTCATCGAGCCATTTGAGAGCTCTCTTACAGGTAGTGCAGCGAGAATAGCAAAGAACCAAAATGTTTTTATCTGCCATGGCTGTGCCCTTTGGATCAATTATCGATTACATAAAGGCAATCTTTTTTGAGTTACAAGCAATCCTAAAATCAATATTCCTAGAGAAACGCCATAAATCATACCGATAAATAGGTCATTAACGTTTGATGCTGCGCCCAGGATGATTGCTAAAATCAAAAACATCATTCCAAGAGAAACATACTTACTTTTTAGTAGGTTCATTTGGTCGCCTCCTTTTTACTGACGGTAACGAAGCATTATAAATCAACACCTTGTTACTAACCATGCACATTTATGCAGGTGCCTGACCTGTTTCAAGAATTTGCTGGAGCGCAGCCTCATCAAGTACTGGAACGCCCAAGCTCTCAGCCTTTGTAAGCTTAGATCCCGCGGCTTCTCCTGCTACTACGAAGCTAGTCTTTTTGGATACAGAGCCAGAAACCTTTGCTCCCATAGCTTTAAGCTGAGCACCAGCCTCATCACGTGTGAAGTGTTCAAGAGTTCCCGTTAAAACAAACGTAAGCCCAGCAAGTGTCTGAGGAAGCTCGTTTTCTGGCTTCTCTTCCTCAAGCACTACGCCTGCCTGACGAAGACGCTCAATAACGGCAACATTTTCTGGTATCGAGAAGAACTCGTGTACAGATTCTGCAATCTTGGGGCCAATACCTGGGATTTCAGCGATTTTCTCGACAGGTGCTGTAGCAAGCGCCTGAATAGAGCCAAACTCCTGAGCAAGCAGCTCTGCGACGTTAGCACCAACGTGCCTCATGCCAATACCAAAGAGCACGCGTCCAAGACCGCGCGTCTTTGATTCCTCAACCTTTGCCATAACCTTCTTGGCAATAGTGTGACCCACAGGAATACTATCGCCAGAAAGGTGATCTGCAGTATCAGTATCGTAGACACGACCTGTAGGCATGTTTGCCAGCGTTTCTTCAGTGAGCTTATCGTAGAAGTCGGCTACGTCAGAGAGGACGCCTTCTTCAACCATACGGTTAATAAGCTCGTCACCAAGGCCGTCAATGTCCATGGCCTTACGGCTGCCCCAGTGAATCAGACGCTCAACTGCCTGAGC
>JABZHE010000067.1:0-5635 GCA_015259025.1 Atopobium sp.
TTCTTTATATATTCATATTCATTATTCAGCATATTAAATAAAGTTTATGCATATAAATGTATATCGGTTAATGAGACCTCTTAGCCGTCAGGCAAGATGCTCTAGTTTCCTGGTTAACTTAGTTAAAAGCTAGTCGATTCCCCAGTAAGACCTACCAAAACCGCACTATTTCGACACGCCAAGCCTAAAACCCGACGCTAACACGCTGCAGAAAAAACCGACAGCGCTAAGCTGCCGGTTTGAAATCAATGGTGCCCCCGGGCCGATTCGAACGGCCGACACCCGCTTTAGGAGAGCGGTGCTCTATCCCCTGAGCTACGAAGGCATGTGGGATATTCTACTCACGTAGGCTCGCGTACGCAAATCTTGCTAGCAAGCTAGCAACTGCGTGACGAGAAGTGCTGTGCGCTCGGCATCGCTTGCGGCGCTGGCAGCAGCGCGATGCTGCTACTTGCGACGAGCCTTGCGCTCAGCCCTCTTTCTGTCGTACTCAGCCTGACGCTCGAGGTAGAAATCGTTGAGCTTCTTGTCGGTCATGCCAGCAACCTTAGCCTCGATCTTCTTGCGAAGAGGACGCATCTTAAAGAAGCTGTAAACAACCGAACCAAAGATGCAGAAGTAAGCAAAGACCAGCATGATGGCAGAAATCATACCAACGCCAGTGTTCAAATCCCTGGACTCAGGAACCATATAAGAAAGTACCAGCGTAATGATGGTTGCTACAAAGCCAAGACCCAGAAAGACCCACCAAACGCGCTCGGCACGATGGTAGTCTGGATCTGCGCGCAGCATTGCCTCAAATCCACGGCTGCGAATATCCTCGCGCTCGCGCTGACGAGCACGTGCAGCACGCTTCTCCTCTTTGCTCTTTGGGGCGCTGGAGCCAGAACCAGAGCCACTCACGCGCACAGACGCAGCTGCCTCTCGTACTGGTTTAGCAGTAGCAGCAGATTTGCGACCAAAAGCGGAATACGAAGGACGCTCAGTCTCCTCAGAGTTTTCTTTCTTTGAAAGGCTTGCGGTAGCCTCACGCGCTTCTTTGGTTGCGCCTGTAATGGTGTCACGCAGTGACATTGGTCTCCTTCAGTGGTACAAACTCAGTTCCCGTAATAATCTGGAATGCCGTACGATAGCGCTCGGACGTGCCCTCAATGACCTCTTCTGGAAGATGAGGTGGCTCTCCTTGCATGTCCCAGTGGGCTTTCAGCCAATCGCGTACATACTGCTTGTCGTAGCTTGGCTGAACGTGTCCCTCAGAATAACCCTCAGCAGGCCAGAAACGGCTTGAATCAGGTGTAAGGCACTCATCAATAAGTGTAAGTTTTCCGTCGATAAAACCAAACTCAAATTTGGTATCCGCAATAATAATTCCACGAGTTGCAGCATATTCTGCAGCGGCCTTATAAATTGCAAGCGAAGCTTCCTTCAGCTGAGTAGCAACATCTTCGCCAACAATCTCGCAGCAACGCTCAAACGAGATATTCTCGTCATGATCGCCAAGCTCAGCCTTAGTGGAAGGGGTA
Source organism: Atopobium sp. (assembly GCA_015259025.1). Lineage (GTDB taxonomy): Bacteria > Actinomycetota > Coriobacteriia > Coriobacteriales > Atopobiaceae > Lancefieldella. The sequence continues at coordinate 1,524 of JABZHE010000067.1, forward strand.
AAGATTGGCTCAGGAAGCTTTGAAGCCTCGGTCAAACCGTCAGGCAGCTTAATGCCGCAGACGGTGCCGTCCTGGTCGTAAGTCTTCTTGCCAGAACCAGTGAGGTAACCGCGGACGATGCACTCGATAGGCACTGTTTGAGCCTTCTTGACCAGCATAGCGCGGCCAGCAAGATACTCAGTGTAATCTGCAAACTGCTCAGGAGTCTGGTCTGGCAGAACAGAAATCATGTGGTTAGGCAGAAGATCCTTGAAGCGATCGAACCAAAATGCGCTAATACGTGTCAGAATTTCTCCCTTAAAAGGAATCTCGTCGGGGAGGATAAAGTCAAAAGCACTAATGCGATCGCTCGCAACCATCAAAAGTTTGTCGCCACAATCATAGATATCGCGGACCTTACCGTGCGAATCGGGACGAAGCTCAGCTCCAGCCACAATGACCTCACTTCTGCGCAAAGCGCGTTGTATTGCAGGACTTTTGATTGTACGGCAAAATGCCCAAAAATCGGCCTACAACAACGTTTCTGTAACAGAGATATTATTTTGGGTGAGCACCGGAAGATGCAGCGAGAAGGTAGTGCCTTTTCCAAGCTCGGATTCTACCGAGATGGTACCGTTGTGACGGTCCATAATCTCTTTTGTGATTGCCAGGCCTACGCCAAGACCGCCTGATGCGCGCTCACGGCTTTCTTCTGCACGCCAGAATCGCGAGAAGGTCTGTGGAATATCCTCAGGAGCAATTCCCATTCCGTCATCAGATACGGAAATAACCGCGTCGGTATCGTCAATTGAAACGGTTATGACAACATGGCCACCGTCATCGGTGTAGCGGATGGCGTTGCTCAGCAAATTAGTCAGGGCTTCTCGGATCAAGTCCGAGTCAATATCAACAAAACAGTTGCCCTCGGGCGTCATATCCACAAAGGTTAGCGTGCGATTATTCTCCTTGAAAAGCGTCTCTTGCACAGCAACAATGCTTGCCACCATTGCTACCACATTAACGCTTTCTGGGTTGAACTTTGTCTTGCCGTTCTCAAGCCTTGAAAGGTGGAGCATGGCATCTACCAGGCGAGAAAGACGTCTACTCTCAGACACAATGTTTTCCAGGCGCTCTTCATCTGCGGGCAAAATACCGTCTTGGATTGCTTCAACAGTGGCCATGATAGCCATAAGTGGAGTTCTGAGCTCGTGTGCAACATCGCTGGTCAGACGGCGTTCAAGCTTAATGTCTCTTTCGAGTGAAGACGCCATGTCATCAAAGGTTTCTCCCAGACGCCCCAGTTCATTCTCGCCACGGATGCCTGAACGAGCCGCAAGATTGCCGCTTCTGATCTGGACAGCCGTCTCGGTAATACGACGTACCGGCTTGGTAAGCGAACGTGAAGCCAAAATACCAATCAGTCCAGAAAGCGAGATTGCAATGGCTGCAGCAAGACTAATTGCCTGGTAGGAGCCATTACGGAACGCAATATCTCGCTGGGTCAGGAACGGTTCAGAACCAAACGTCCAAATTCTAATGCTGCCCACAGGCTCACCTTGTAGGTTTTGGACAACTGCATAAACCACAGCGTCACCCGTCTGAGGGCCAGATAATGCACTATTTCCACCAGGTCGGCGAGCATTTGGCGCCGAGTCGTCATACAGAACCACGCCAGAAACATCTAAGACCTGGATACCAATATCGGAATTGGTTGCAGAGGCCTGACGTGCAATAGAGAGAACGTCGGCATTCCAGCCTTCTGCGCGCGCGTACGCCTGGGACATATTGAGCGCGGTAGTATCAACGGTATTTTGTAGGTTCTCCCTGGTATAAGTAGTAAAACGGTTTTCCCAGACAATACCTAAAACAGAAATAAGCACCAATACTGTCATGACGGCAGTCAGCGCAAAGAACGCCGCCATACGGGTGGTAAAGCTTTGAGTGCCAACGGGATCGGGCTTAATAGTTTTATAAGAACCCTCAGTTTCCGGAGGGTTCTTAAGAGAATTTGAGTGATGTTTCTTGAAGAGCGCCAAAGCTCTAAAGCTTAGGACTCGTGGCTAGCGTTGCCAGCCTCAAAGCGATAGCCAACACCGTGAACGGTGAACAGCCAGCGAGGATTACGAGGATCATCGCCGAGCTTTGCGCGCAAGTTCTTGACATGCGAATCAATAGTGCGCTCATAGCCCTCAAAATCATAACCCAGGACCTTCTCGACAAGCTCCATACGTGTGTACACGCGGCCAGGATAGCGAGCAAGGGTGGTGAGCAGCTTAAACTCTGAAGCAGTAAGGTCAACTTCCTCGTTGTTAATGAGAATCTTGTGACCAGAAATATCAATGGTAAGCGTACCGTAATCAAGCACATCAACAGCAGTTTCTGGCTCAGAATACGTACGGCGGAACAGTGCGCGAACACGCGCCACCAGCTCACGAGGCGAGAAGGGCTTGACAAGGTAGTCATCAGCGCCAAGCTCAAGACCAATAATCCTGTCTTCTACCTCGCCTTTTGCGGTAAGCATAATGATAGGTACGTTAGAGGTATCTCTGATTGCACGGCAAACGCGCTCTCCAGAAAGCTTTGGAAGCATGAGGTCAAGGATAACCAGGTCAAATGCGTGCTTTTCAAACTCTTCAACTGCACTCTGACCGTCGCCAACACCCTTAACAACGTAATTTTCGCGCTCAAGATATGCTGAGACGGCGTCACGGATGACTTTCTCATCTTCGACAATCAGAATTTTCTTCTCGTCGGAAGCCATTGTCTCCCCTTTTCTTTTGCCCTACATGTATGTGCGTATGGCACATTACGATTATTCATTAATTATTTGTATTCATTCTATCTCTATACCTACAAATAATCTACAAAGAAAAAACACGAACTGTCACGGAAGCCGGATATCCGCTGGTAGGATCCTTAACAGTTGAGTAGGTTACAAAAGAATCACAGTTGCCTTCTCGAGCAGGAAACTCTCCGTAATCAACGCTTCTATCCATTGAATAAAGCCAGTTTGCCGTTTGATTTTGTGTATCAACGAGCACGTAAGAAGCACGACTCTTAATTATATAAAGGCTTCCTTTACCTGCAGCTATTGCATAAGGTTCGCGTTCAATGATGTAAGGATTTTCGCCTGAAGCAGGCAAGATATACGTTCCCATCTTGCCCAAAAGGCCGCCCGAGTCATAACTTGCTTCAACAGACACAATAAACTTATCGTCTACGCGACTTGCTGCAAAAGGCTTAACAGATTGAGGCATAACAAGCTGGTCAACCTTGGTTTTAAGGTTATCACCCAGCAGGTATGCCGTAACGCCATAGTAGGTGCCCTCAGAGGCACGAACTCGAGGAGTAAGGGTAACTACGCCCTTAGAGATAGATGGCGCAGTAGCAAATCTACCTGGAGATTCAACGGCATCCGTTCCCTCAGAATCGCCCACACGCCAGACGTAGCAGTGAGAAGACTCACGGGTTTTCTCGCCCGAAGAAGCTGGTTGGACTAGCCAAACCACCTTATCGTCTCCGCAGGCAAATGGAGCCGGATCCCAGTTTTTATCGGCCTTGTACAGTACCTTTGCGTCACCTGTGAGCTTGCCGTCAGAAAATGGTGCGGCGAGAAGCTCCCAGTCAAAGGTTGTGGTGTCCACCTCAACCCATGCATAAACGGAGTCGGAGCAGCGAACGTCGTAAATTACGGCGGTGGTATTGTTCATCTGAGCGGCAGGAACAACGTCAACAACCTGACCAGACGTCAGCGAAAGAGCAGAGCCCTTCACCATTGGCGTAGCAGATGCGCCGGCCGTGGTAACGGGAATCCAATTTCCATCGGCTGGATGCAGCACGCTTCCCAGAGGAAGGCTCCAGGTCTGGCTAGGTTGGGCAGAATACTCCGTCGAGCTATATGAGTCCAGCACATTTGTGCCAGAAGACTCGTCAAGTACCAGCGGTTTTCCTGCATCTCCCGAGCCTTCTTGATGAGAGCAGCCAGCCGCGATGCTAATTGCACCCGCAACTACGACACCTGCCGCTCCCGTCTTAAAGAAATTTCGGCGAGAAATGTTCCCAAACAGTGACACGATTTAGTCCAATTCAAGATGCTCAAGACGGTCAAACAAAACGTTTGAACGGGTAAGGAA
>JABZHE010000068.1:0-5634 GCA_015259025.1 Atopobium sp.
CTACGAGCCTACGCCCGACGACCTCAAGCGTGCGCAAAAGGCCCAGCTCGTCCTCAATAACGGCCTGGGGCTTGAGCGCTGGTTTGAGCGCTTCGTCGATGACTCGCCTGCTCAACGCGCCGACCTCAGCGAAGGCATCACCGCCATCCCCATCGCCGAGGGTGACTACCAGGGTCAGGCCAATCCGCATGCGTGGATGTCGCCCGCAAACGGCAAGATCTATGTCGAGAATATCGTCCGCGCGCTCAGCAACCTTGTCCCTGACCACGCCAAAGACTTCGAAGCCAACGGCGACGCATACAAAAAGGAGCTCGACAACATCTCCTCTCACCTGATTGAGGAGCTTAGCACCCTGCCGGAGAGCCAGCGCACGCTTGTGACCTGCGAGGGAGCGTTCTCGTACCTGTGCCGCGACACCAACATGAAGGAGCTCTACCTCTGGGCCGTTAACGCCGCTGATGAAGGCACTCCGCAGCAGATTGCCAAAGGCGTCGAAACTGTAAAAGCCCAGCAAATCCCCGCAGTATTCTGCGAATCCACGGTAAGCCCCAAGGCAATGCAGCAGGTAGCCGACGAGACAGGTGCTGTCCTCAAAACTGACGAGAAGAACATCTTGTACGTAGACTCCCTCTCGGAAGCCAATGGCCCCGTGCCCACCTATCTTGACCTGCTGCAACACGACGCAGACGCAATCGTATCTGGTCTCATGGGAAGGTAATTGTTCGATGAATCTTTGTGTTTCGCAACTTTGCGCCTGGTACGAGAAAAAAGACCGCGAGAAACCCATCATTTATGACGTGAATTTCTCGCTTTCAACAGGAGATCTTTGCGCACTTGTTGGTGTCAATGGCGCCGGAAAATCTACGCTCTTCAAAGCTCTGATGGACACCATCGCATGGGAGGGGTCACTTACTTGGGGTCAGCAACCTCTTTCACAGGCCCGCAAGCAGGGAAAAGTCGCTTATGTTCCTCAAACGGAGGCAATTGACGCAACGTTTCCGCTGCTCGTAAAAGACGTTGTTATGCAGGGAAGATATGTTCATCAGGGTTGGATGCGCATACCTTCCGCTCAGGACAAAGAGCTGGTTGCCCAGGCGCTTGAACGCGTTAACCTGGCCGACCTTGCAGATCGTCCACTTGCCCAACTCTCGGGCGGACAAAGAAAACGTGTTTTTGTGGCACGTGGAATAGCGCAAGCTGCTGAGCTGGTATTTCTCGACGAACCGTTTGCGGGAGTAGACGCTCGCTCTGAGGCCATCATCACCGAACAGCTCAATAACCTCAGTAAAGAAGGCAAAACATTGCTCGTTTCAATTCACGACATCAATTTGGCCCAGCATAAATTCCCGCTCTGCCTGGTCATCAATAAAACCATTACCGCACAGGGCTCTTCAAAAGAAATTCTTTCTGGAGATGCCCTTCTGCAGAACCTTGGTATTTCCGAAGATACCCACATTGAGGAGGTGCTCCATGCCTGAGGTAGACATTCTCCAATACGCATTCATGCAGCGAGCCCTCATCACCGGAATTGCAACCGCCATAGTCTGCGGGCTTTTGAGCTGCTGGATCACACACATGGGATGGTCGCTTATGGGCGACGCTATCTCGCATTCTATTCTTCCAGGCGTGGTCATTGCTCATCTGCTGGGACTTCCCTATCTGGTAGGAGCACTTGTGTTTGCTCTCATTACCGTGGTGTTGGTCGGACAAGTCAAAAAGAGCCAAATTGTGCGCCCCGATACTGCTATCGGCATTGTGTTTACAACGTTTTTTGCACTAGGAACAGTTCTTATATCCAAGGTTCCAAGCCAAATTAACCTCTCACACATACTCTTCGGAAACCTTTTGGGGGTCACTACTCCCGATATGCTGCAAGTTCTTTGTATTGGCCTGCCTATTGCTATCTTGCTCATCCTTAAAAATAAGGACCTGACCTTGCTTTCATTTGATCCCACGCAGGTTCAAGCAATCGGTCTTTCTACTAAAACACTCACTTCTTTTTTGCTTGTTGCCTTAGCCCTCGCAATTGTCATATCGCTCCAGGCAGTTGGCGTCATTTTGTCAGTCTCGCTGCTTATTGTTCCGGGTGCCTGCGCAAGGCTTCTTACCAATCAGATGCGGCATATGCTCTGGATTTCTCCACTTATTGCCACGGTCAGCGTTTTGATTGGAATAACAGGCAGTTATTATTTAGACGCCTCTTCTGGAGGAATGATTGGACTCACCCTCGGCGTGGTTTTTTGTATCATTTTTATACTAAAGAGTTTATCAAAGCTTACTTTTAGGCATATACTAGACAAGAACTAAGAAAGGAGGACCAATGCATACACTCAACACTTCAAAAGCCCAGCTCACGCACGCAACCCGCGCGCAAAAGCTCTTGCACAGGCAAGCCTCAGCGGCTCTCAGAACATCCATTGGTCTTATGGTCGGAGCTCTTCTTATTGCGATGGTTCATTAAGGCTTCAACTCAAATAATCACCCAAGTTTGGCGAGAAACCCCTTCTATTCAAAGGGTTTCTCGCTAAATTTTTATATAAGTGTTTGAACGAGAATACCTACGGATACTGACGCAAGGTTGGCCAAGATTGAAAGAGTCCATGGGGTGTTGCTTACTCTTTTTACCTTGTAAATAAGACCCTCAACAGCAATAACAACCAGCTCAACCGCTATGACGCACGCCCAGTACTGAACGTCGTTAGCAACCACATCAACAAGGGCGCTTGTGATAAAAACAGCAATCGGATTAGTAAGCGCTTGAGCAGCAACAACAATCAACAGTGCTTGATTGTCTTTAACGCCCAGCGATTTTGCGACAATAAGCTCAACAGTAATAGTCAGAATCAGACAAAACGTAAATATTGGAATAATGGTTATCAAATACGGCAATAAAAATAATTGGTCATCCATGTCATTAGTCTTCTACTTGTTTGTCTTCAGCAACAAGATAGTCTTCAGCAACAAGATAGTCTTTAGCTGCAAGCGCATCTTCAACCGCAAGCTCATCAACCTGATCAGATAGCTCTGCGATTAGATTATCTTCCTCTGCAGTCTCAGCAACCTGTGCTGCTTGAAGCATGCGCTCATGTCCAAATGGCCCTGTAGCCACGGAATCTTTGACTAACGTAAGACCTACGCCCAACGCAAGTGCCGAGACCAAACTGATACCAGAGAGCATTGCAGGATGTTCAATACGGAATCCTGCGAGCGCAGGCAACGCACCTACAGCTAGTGAGAAACTGGCCAGTCCAAATGCGGTGCCTTTTGCGTTAGGCAAGATATTTGCCAGAGATGCCAATGTAATGGACATAGTAAAGTTGAAGAAAAGTACACCCAGAAGGCCCATAACCGGTATCTCCCATGAGGGCACAAACAAGGTGGCTGCAACAATGAGCGAGAAGATCGCTGTAGTTCTAAAACCAATGCGATCGGCAACCATTCCACCAAGGGCTTTACCTGCAAATACACCAAGGACACTTAATACCAGTAAGAGCACCTCGCTCTTCCAAGGAAATGCCATAGCCATGCCAGCATAGCTTCTCAGCGCCACCACAAGGCTCAGCAGTGCAATCGCAAGCAATGTATTGGACGAAAGCCTAGGAATATCAAACGTAACGTTATGCACGTTCCAGTACTTCTTGTTAACCTTTTGTACTACAAGCGTGATAAGCGCGCATAAGAACAATAGCACAAGCAGGGAAAATGCAATCTGAAGTCTTCCCATTTGAGCACTTTGTGTGCCTAAAAAGACTCCAATTGCACCAGTTGCAATAAAGATTCCCGAAGGTCCTGCATGTTTTTGCGAGATATTAAGGACGCTCAGTCCACCTGCACTATGGAAGAGCGCGTTTCCAATCGCAAGCAAAAGAATCGCAGGCCACTCGAGAAGGGCTATAGGGACCAGAGAAAGAATAACTCCAGCGCCCACTAAAGCATACGAAAGTAAGGCGGCATAGGAGTTCTTATCCAGCTGATCCAGTGCAATGCCTATAGGGAGCTGCAGGGTAAAGGCAACTATGTCATACAGTAAAATACTTAGCGCAACAACTTCCATCGAACCCTGGCCAGACTCGCCCAACACTCGGCTTACCGCGCAGAGCATGGTAGATACGCATGCAAAGTCAACTACAAAATGACATAACGCAAATGCAAAGGTAGTGACTTCTTTTTTGGGAAGAATCTGCTGTGTTGTAGACAAGGTTTTACCTGGGTCGCCTTATGATCATGATGACAGCAATTACTACTGCAAGAATAGAAATTGCAGCCACGACCAGGAAACTAGAATCCCTCTCAATGTTTGGCGTAGAAATAACATCAGCTAATGCAATGACTGGAAGCGCAAATGCCATTACAAATGCGCAGGCAGCAAGCATAATTTTATGGGCTGATTCCAAACCAGAACGTAGATGACGATACAGTGACATAGTACCTCCTTCATCAACTTTTTAATATTTTACCAGCATGCACGCCATGCTCCAAATACACTCCCGTAAACGGCAGAAAAAAGCGCCCGACAAACGTCAGGCGCTGTGCAGTTAAGCAAACTTTTAACCTAATTCTGATTAGTTTTCAGCCTTCTTGATCTTCTCGCCAAGTTTTTTGTCAATGACGACGTAGAGATAACCCAGGGCAACAAAGACAACGATCAAAATCACAATGGTCAAAGCAACCGTTGGGACCCCTAGCTTGTCAAAGTCCATAAATCCATAAGGCCAGCGAGACTTCTCTTTAATCTGCACGCCAAAACCCAGAACCAAGACAATGATGTACGCAAAATACGTGAGCGGATACAAAGGCCAGATCAGAGGCTCTTTAAAGCTCATAGTTGGCTTCTCGTCAAAGAGCAGCCAGTCCAAAACGGCGCAGATTGGGGTCACATCGTGCAGGATAAAATTGTTGAACTTAAAGACGCCATTTACAAAGACCTCGCCGTGGTCAAGCAGGAAGTAAGCTACCAGACCCGTTACCGTAATGCCCAGCATAAGCGTGTGCTTAACCGTTGGCATCCATGGTTTTTGAGCGGTCTCGGGATGCTTGTAAGCCTGGAAAAGCGCGCCCCAGAAATAGGCAACAAGCAGCACGTTAGAGATGTTGGTGAAGTAGTACAAGAAAGAAACGCGGAAGTTCATTCGGAAGACGCCCGCCGAATCACACAGCACAAAGGTGCCAATCACAGCAATAAACAGCTTAAAAATAAATGACGCTTTCTTTGATTTAATCAACGCAGTACCTCCTTCTGTAAAGCGAGAGGTCACTGTAAACCTACCGCGCCGCGTCAAAAATACGTAATTCTCAGAGTTAACAGTTATGTTTCAAATGAAAAAGATTCAAAAAAATGCGGTCTTCTCGCTTTTGTGGCGAGAAGACCGTGGAGTCGCAAGAAAACCATGGAGTTGCAGGCTTTATCAGTGCGAACCTGAGACATGCGCAGAGCAAACCTTTGTCGTCTACCAGCGCTTAATTACTGCAACGCATGCTTGATGACAAGAATTGGGTGGTGCAGTAAAAGTCGTGGACCCGAAGATTTCATGACCTCTTTGACTCGAGCTCGCATCTCTTTGTTGTAGCAATGCGATATGCATTTTGAGCAAAACGTCTTTGTCTCAATATGAGGACAGCGGTCCACACGCGTAT
>JABZHE010000069.1:0-5627 GCA_015259025.1 Atopobium sp.
ACTCGCGCACACCACGCGCGTGAGCAAGTGAAATGTTGTACTGAACAGCACGGGCGCGAGAGTAATTCTTTACAAAGGGGTACCAATCGCCCAGTGTGTAACGGACCTCTGGCTCAACAATTGGTTCGTTAAAAGTGAACCAATAGCGGATTTCTTTTCCAAACGTTTCAAACGCGATGCGTGCGTAATGCGCATACGCCTCAACAACCTCACGGGACTCCCAGCCACCGCGGTTGAAGAGGTATTCAGGCATGTCAAAATGGTAAAGGTTTACAAAAATCTCAATACCAACCTTCTTGGCAACAGCAAAAAGGTGGTGGTAGTACTTCTCGCCCTCTGGATTACGGTTGCCGTTAATGTCCAGCAAACGACTCCACTGAATAGAAGTGCGGATGGAATCCAAGCCAAGAGACTTGAGAAGCTGAAGATCTTCTTCCATTCTTTCTGTAAAGTCATTTCCGGCATAGGAGCCAACGCGATTGTGGAATGCATGGATGTCCAGGTTAGACCAGGTATCCCAAAGGTTTGGCAGCTTTCCGCCGTCTTGCCATTTACCCTCAGTCTGTGGACCAGACATTGACCCACCAAAGAAGAAATTCTCTGGCAACTGATACGACATGCCTATCCTTTCTCAAACGTATTGAACCTAACATGTCAACTTTATAAAACAGATATGTTAGATTTTCTATGTAGTATACTAATGCAAATCAGATAGAATGCAAAGTAAAATTTTGCTACCTGAGGAGGTGTTATGAATAAGTACGAACTGATTGTTCAGGATCTTAAAACTGATATTGCTATAGGCACGTATCCTGCTTATTCTCGTCTGCCTTCCGTTGCTCAGCTTTGTGAGCAATATGAGGTGAGCAAAATTACCATTAATAAGGCATTAGAAGTTCTTGAACAGCAAGGGCTTATTTTCAGGCGCAAAGGCTCTGGCACTTTTGTCAAAAAACTGGAAGAAGGAACGCAGATTAAGCCAAGTAAAGAGGTCTCCGGTCAAATGGAAGGCTTCATGGCTGAGCACGCCGCCCGAGGTGAGCGCGTTAAATCAAAGGTCTACACCTTTGAAGTTGAGCGACCCTCTGAATACATTGCTAAAGCTCTTGATATTACTACCGAAGATTTTGTCTATAGAATTGTGCGCGTTAGGCTTGTTGAAGGAATTGCGCAGGTCATCGAGTATACCTACATGCCTATCAGCTTAGTACCCAATCTTAAAAAGGCTCATCTGGAGCACTCAATTTACAACTATATTGAGAGCGAAATTGGGCTCAGAATTGCCAATGCGCACCGCGTTATTAGAGCCGTCATGCCCACAGAGGTTGAGGCCTCGAGACTAGAAATTAGCACGGGCGACCCCCTCTTAGAGGTTGAGCAAATCGGCTATATCGACGACGGTCGTGCGTTTGAATATTCCATCTCGCGACATGCGCATGGCTATGAATTCATGACCATTTCTATGCACTAGACCTCTGAAGCAGCGACACAAAATAGGGCGAGAAGGTCAATCGATCTTCTCGCCTTGTTGTTTGCGTGTGGATAACACAGATTTACTCGCCGAGGATTACGTGCCTGAACTCACCGTCCTCGTAGATTCCGCAGCTATGGGTGCCGTCTTTTGGAATGCCCACGGAACCTGGGTTGAACACGGTGACCTCTGGGTGGTCAGCGCTTTGCATGTTCACTTTTCTGTGCGTATGGCCGTACACAAACGCGTCGAGGCTTGGCATCTGAGGCCACTTATCAACGCTGTTGTGAATACCAGGGCCAAAAACGTGGCCGTGCGTAAAGAAAATGGTGAACTGCTTGCCCGTCTTGGGGTCTTTGTCAAACAAGATGTTGTAATCAGCCATGCAAGGGAAGTCCAGGACCATTTGGTCAACCTCTGCCTCGCAATTTCCGCGGACCGCAATAACCTTATCGGAAATGCTATTCAGCATCTCAATGACACGCTTTGGTGCATAATCTGCAGGAAGATCGTTGCGAGGGCCATGATAAAGCAAGTCTCCAAGAAGCAAAACGTACTTTGGCTGCTCCTCCTCAATGACCTGCATGAGTTTCTCGCAATAGTCGGCAGCGCCGTGAATATCTGAAGCAATTACAACCTTCATCAACGTATCCTCTCTATACGTGTTTCTACACGTAGCTTCATACGCGTGTATCAATCAATTATTTTATTGTATTGATGGCGTCCAGCCAGTTACAAGCGCTGGCTATTCGGTCACCGTGCAAATGCCTGCTTAGAACCTACCGGTCATCCTTGCGTCAGGATCAGCCTCGGAAACACGTTGACGAAGATCTGCAATAGCCGCAGGTATCTCGTCTGTGTTGTACGGCGTCATCTGATACACCCAGTTAATCCAGTTGCGATACAGCAAGTTTGCGTGCGCGCGCCAGGTAAACAGCGGCTGCTTTTCTGGATCGTTATCAGGGAAGTAGTTCTCTGGCAGGCGAATAGGCAAGCCCTTGTGGAAGTCGCGCCAATACTCTTCTGCAAGCGTATCGCGATCATATTCAAAATGACCGGTTACAAAAATCTCGTGGAAATCTCTGGTGGCGAGAAGTGCAGGTCCGCTGGTAAATCCCTCAGAAAGCACGGCAAGCTCAGGGTGATCTACCAAAGCTGATGTCTCAATTGCAGCATGACGAGAGTGTGGCATGTAATGTACCTCGTCAAATCCATTGGTGAGGAAGCAATACTCATCGCATAAACGCTGCGGAAAAATACCAAAAAGCTTAGCGCCCAGCATCTTCTTGGGAATATCGTGCAGGTAATAGAGGCCAGCTAGTGCACCCCAGCACAGGTACATGGTAGAAAAGACGTGATCCTGAGACCAGTCAACAATGCGACAGAATTCATCCCAGTAATCAACGTCCTCGTATTTAAGGTCCTCAATAGGAGCGCCGGTAATAATCAAACCGTCGTAATTTTTATCTTTGAAGTCATCAAAAGTTGAATAAAACGTTACCAGGTGGTCAGCAGCAGTGTTTTTAGATTCGTGCGAAGAAATGCGCATAAAGTCACACGTAACCTGAATAGGAGACTTTGAAATCAGACGGAGAATCTGCGTTTCAGTCTGAATTTTCTTGGGCATTAAATTCAAAATTGCCAGACGCAGTGGGCGAATCTCCTGGCGTTCTGCAACTTCTTCCTCAAGCGCAAAAATACGCTCTTCTTGCAGCGTCTTCTTAGCTGGTAAACCATCTGGAATATTAATAGGCATGGTAACTTCCTTTAGCTAATCGTTGCACATAAGTATACTTGTTTGTATGGAAATAACTTTTGCCGAGCTCGGGCTAAACGAGCAAATTCTGGCAGGCGTAGCAACACTTGGGTTCAACGCGCCTACTCCCGTGCAGGCCGCGGCAATTCCCGCCGTCCTGGCGGGCAAGGACGTTGTTGCGTCAGCGCAAACGGGAACGGGTAAAACTGCAGCGTTTATGTTGCCTACGCTGCAGCGCATTGCTGTCGAGAAACCCGATGGGGCCGAGAAGCCCGACGCCATGGAGCCCACCGCGGCCGACGAGCACACCGCGGCCTCCGGACACAACACAAAGCGCAGTAACGCCAAGCGAGGCGACGCCAGGCGCAACGCATATCCCCGCGCGCTTATCATCACGCCAACGCGAGAGCTAGCTGCCCAAATCGACAACGTTGCTAAAAGCGTTTGCGCATCCACTGGTCAGCAAGCCGTCATTGTTACCGGTGGCGCTCGCTACAAGCACCAGATAACCGCACTGCAAAAAGGTTGCGATGTACTGGTGGCAACACCTGGCCGCCTGATAGATCTTCTCGACAAGAAGCATACAAGCCTAGAGAACATCCAGGTACTGGTGCTCGACGAGGCGGATCGCATGCTTGACATGGGATTTTGGCCAAGCGTTCGCCGCATTATGGAGCAGCTGCCCAAGGCGCACCAAACGTTGCTTTTCTCGGCAACGCTCCCCGCGTCAATTACCTCAACCATAGATGCGCTGCTTAAAGATCCAGAGCGCATTGAGATTGCAAGAACCGGACAAACTGCAGCAACAATCGAGCAACATTTGTGTTCAGTCACCCAGGGACAAAAACCACAGCTCCTAAAGGCGCTTATCGACTCGTTTGATCCTGCGCCAGAGCGTGTGTTGGTGTTCTGTAGGACAAAGTCGCGCGTTGACAGCATTTACAAAAACCTCAAAGCCGCAGGTCTCAAGGTTGATGTTATGCATGCGGACCGTCCACAAAAGGCTCGCGCAAGAGCGCTTGAACGATTCCGCAGCGGCGCCATTCAGGTTCTTGTTGCAACCGATGTCATGAGCCGCGGCATTGATATTCAGGGCATTGACGCCGTTATCAACTTTGACGTGCCGCTTGATCCCGAGGATTACGTTCATCGCATTGGCCGAACAGGTCGCGCTGGAGCCGCAGGTCAGGCCTATACATTCATGGGACCAGACGAAGTTACGCCGCTTAGAGAAATTGAATATTTCACAAAGGCGTTGATTCCTGCATGGGATCTACCTGGCTTTTCTTATGATGAGGGACGTATTATGCTCCAGGATTCCCGCTCTACCACCAAGACCACGCGCTCGATGTTCTCGGGCTCAAGGTCAAGGGGCAAAGGATTTGGATTTGGCGGCAGATACGGCCGACACACGTAATCTATAATCAGACGCAGTCAGCTAATACAGTAAAGGAATCAAAATGGGCCCTTTTAATGGCGTTGGTGTAATTTTTGCTCTTGGAGCAGCTGCTCTTCATGTGGTTATTTTTTATCTTGAGTCATTTGCCTGGACTTCTGACGGCACACTCAAGGCCTTTAACATGACAAAAGAAGAGGCAGAAAGCACCGAAAAAATGGCTTTTAACCAGGGATTTTACAATCTCTTTCTTGCCATTGAGGTATTCGTTGGCGTTTTCTTGATGGCCACCAGAAATCCAGCAGGTAAAGCGCTCGTCATCTTTGCTGTATGTTCAATGGCATTTGCCGCAATTCTTCTCTATGTAACTTCTCCCGACAAACGCCCTGCAGCTATCAAGCAGGCAATATTCCCCATTATGGCTCTCTGCAATTTGATTCTGTAACCATTGAGCATCGACGCTGGGCACATACAAGCGCCTAGCCTTTTATCAGCGCTTCTCGCGAGAAGGAACATCATGAAGCAACTTCGCCCTTATCCTCAGGTTATTATCACCAAGAAAGCAGCTCGCGCACTTGCGGGCGGGCATCCTTGGGTCTTTGAGGGCGAGGTCATCCGTGTAGAGCCGTCTCCAGAAAGCGGCGAGCATGCTCAAAATGGTTGCATCGTTGATGTTTTTGAAGAGAACGGAACCTACCAGGGAACCGGCCTTCTGTCAGAAATGAGCAAGATTCGCGTCAGAATTGTGACAAGAAACGCCAACGATAGGCTTAACGAAGCGTTTTGGAGTCGCAAGATTAGCTGGGCGTGGGAACACCGCAAAACCACTATGGGAAACCGCGCTCTACCAGACACTGAGCCCGATACCAATTGCTGCCGCGTCATTTTCTCTGAGGCCGATGGCTTTCCTGGCTTAATCGTTGCCCGCTACGAGAACGTACTTGTTGCGCAGGTAGGAACCGTTGGTATGGAGCATCTGCGTGACGTCATCTATCCTCTGCTGC
>JABZHE010000006.1:0-17384 GCA_015259025.1 Atopobium sp.
TGCAGACAACTTGACTGGTAGAGAATGCTGGTGCATTATTAATACATGAACAAAAACATGAAGCCGGTCAAGATCGATGGCAATCGCTGGTACTACTCCAAAGAGGTATACCTCAATGTCTGCTCGGGGTACTATGAACTGATTGGGCCTAATGGCCATATAAGGTCATTCGCAGACCTCAGCACAGCAATCGATGCCGCCATTTTCCAAGTCCGCCTTGGTTTATAAGGATTAGATTATGCCTGAATTTAGTACGCTTTCAGATATCTTTGGCCGCAGCGCATGGCCCTTGATCAGGGAGATGGGTGGAGTTGAGGTGTTCAATGTCAACGCGGACGACAGATCGTGCTTCATAATGCTTGGCGGTCAGGAGTATAAGGTTACGAGGGCTCATAATCGTAGGTGGCATGTGGTGACTACTGGGTATTGGCGGGCTTTTGGTTCTCAGTGGGAGTTGTTGGCCTGGATTGGTGATCGGCTATGAAGCGAGAACATCATGGAGACCATCCGGCTTCCAAGACTTTGACACATTGGAAGGTTTCTAATTTCATTGTAGAATGTTTAGTGAAAGGGTATCATATTGCTTATTATCATGATACTGGGAGGCTTCATTACTGGAAGGATAGCACGAACGAATATCACATCATGGCGACGGATTTGATTATTTCTTCAGAGACAGGACTAGGAATTGTCAAAGCAAATTATTCTAGAGCGAACCGGCGATAGCAATTGGTACATTAAGAACACTGACTACAACGACACACAAGAAAGGACTGCGACTTTGGTTAAGTCGCTGAAGTGCAATGCGAGAGTTGAAGAGCAGACTGAGTCGGGATACACGCTTTGAGCTTATGCGTCTGGGTGGAATTGTTGATGAAAATATTTATGAGAACGACTTTGTTCGTGTTTGGTTTGATGACGAATTGATGACTCTCGCCAGGAACGGCAACTTGTGGACTTTGACTTACAAAGGCGAGATCACAACGTCTTCGGAAGATAAAATACCACTTGCCGCACGCTTTCTTCTCAACTATACGGTTAAGTACAATGTTGTCGATCAATAGTGTTAAGCGCGAACTTCGTTCGTATGGTATGCGAGAGGCATATACTCAGGGCGGTGCGAACATTCTTTATTGTGGTTTTATCGCTATTCGTATTATTAGTGACTACACTATTGAGACATGGACACCTAGCGAGACAAATAGCGGTACAATTAATACGTATGATTCCATTGATCAACGAAATGAAGCGGTTCTTGAAATGGGGCTTTCAGGTTTGCTGGTGATTTGATGTTTTATTTGAAAGATTTGGCAGACACTTTATCTCTTGTCAATCAACTACCGAATTTCCTGGTGATCGCCAGGGACGATAGAATTCTCATGAACAGTGATGATTACCGGCTCGACCTTTACGGTTGGCCCGATAATCGTGTCATATTTGCTGACAAGTTAACGGGAAAGAATGTGATTAAGCGATTCGGTCCCGACGACTCAGTTAAATGTTGGGATTTTTATATCGAGTGTCTAGAGACTCTAGGTGTCGACATTACAGCACTGGGCTACACGAAAGGTTGAGCAATGGCTGTTTCATACAAAAAAGTTTGTGTTGAATTACTTGAGGCTATCAGCACTTTTAGCGAAGAGGATTCGGCGAAGATTAATGCGAAATTCGTTGCTGGCACGTCATGTATTTATGACAATATGAAGGTGGAGTTCTCAACACCCGAAGGCGAGCACACGATCGAGAAGACCAAACAGGGCTGGGAGCACACTGTGGTGAAGGTTAGGTCCGGAAGTGAGATAACGGATGTGATTTGAGTACAGATATCCCCGGAGTGGCTGGACGCTCCGGGGATATCTGTGTCTTGGGTTAGGGACGCTTCGCATTCTTGCGATATCGTTCCCATGCGGCTTGGGACACGGGGCCCCATATGCCGTCGTCCTCGACTCCGAGTGCTCGCTGGATTGCGGCGATTACTCGGTCGTGTGCGGCGTCGCTAGCGTCTCCCCACACACCGTCGGGGTTGGTCCCGACGACGGATTGTGTGTACTGGATTCCGTAGGGGAAGTGCCTCCCTGCCCATCCGCTGGCAGCGACGACGGCGTAGAGTCGCTTCTCGGTGTCGGGTCCCAGGATGTTGTCTGGGGTGGCGCCGATTGCGGTTTGGATTCCGGTGATGTTGCTGGTTCCGTCGCTGGTTCGGGCGACGGCGTAGTCGTCGACTAGGCGAATGCCGTAGACGACGTCGTCCATGTCTCGTTGCTTGCTGGCGACGACGCCACCGTTGCCCTGGGAGCCGGAGTATCCCCAGGAGGTGTTTCCCTCGACGGTGTCGATCTTGTTGCCGTAGGGGGCGGTGACGGCGATTCCGATGTGGTCGGACTCGCCATCACCTTGCCAGTCGAAGGTGACGGCGTCGCCGGGCCGGACATCCCACTTGTTAATGAGTACGCCGCGGGCACGAGCCTCGTTCTCGCGTCCTGGGACATAGGCGGAGCGCCATGCGATACCGACGGTGGATAGAACCCAGGAGACGAACATGTCGCAGTAGGGGACGCCGCTGGCGGCGAACATGTCGTTGCCGACGGCGCGGGCGTACCATCGCCCGTACTTGGTGCCATTGAGCTCATCGGACCATCGACTATAGCCGACCTCTCCCTTGGCGACGCGGATGATGTCTGCTCGCGTTGCCATTACTTGTCACCTACTCGGGGGACATTGTATGCGGCGACGCCGAAGAATCCTGCGGTTATGAAGTTGATTGCGTCGATGTATGATCCGTCGACGACACGCATAGCACTGAGCGCCACGAGGATTCCGAAGCACACACAGTAGGCGTAGAAACGGACCTTGGGGTCGATGCCCTTAGATGGGGCTTCATGCTCTCCCATTATTTTTTCTCCCTTAGGTAGGAAAGGATTTCTTTCAACTGGCGGTTTTGTGCATCTATGGTAGACCCGCCATGATTTGGTTTGACGTGGTATTGCACGTCTTTGAGTTTATCCTCGATATCATCTAGTCGCGCCACAACGCCGGGCTTATCAGGAGTTCCCTCCCACGCCGTTAGCATTACGGAGAGATGATCCAAAAATCGGGTAAATCGGTAGACAAACTTTCCAACAATGGTCGTTAAGGTTATGACCCCGACCACTACGGCTACATCCAGTGTTTGAGGTAGATTAATCATCGGACAAAGATTTCTGCGAACATGTTGCGGGTTTCTGGCGTGTCAGAGAAAAGGCGCCCTTTTCGATATGTACTCCGCATGATGGATAATACTTTGTCACCGTACATAAGCAGCCTCTCCCCCTCTCGCAAGTCCGCGACCTTATAGGCCCATCTTACACGTTCTCCACGAGGCTGGCGACGTTGAGCGAACCATGTGGCACCGTCGATCCAGATGGAGACCTCCCCGTCGGGACAGCGGAGCGAGAAAGCATATTTCGCCCTACCAGACTTCTTCATGACGAAGTCGTCATAGTTGTCTGCGAACTTGTTGCTGATAGCATATTCAGCATAGTCTTCAGCATAGTTCGTAATGAATGACCCGAACCGAGTGTGCGCTACTTCCGACTGGAATTGCTCACTGTCAACAAAGTCGGTGACAATGAATCCGTCTGCATGGCGGGATACGCCTTCAACGGGCTCGATATGAAAGCGGATGAAGTAGGGGTTCATGATGGACACAGAGTTTGAGAGCATGAGGCACCGAACCCTGTCTTGATAGCGGTCTACTGTGGAATAGAAATCCATGAACACCTTTGCCTCATCGGGCAGATACCTCAGAGACCCCTTGTCGATGATGAACTCATCAAAGATGATTGTGTAGACATTTGGGTAGGCGATTGACTTGTTCGCCTGCGCCGTAGACAGCGGAATGAAGTAGCCAATTGTCTCCCACTTCTTACCCACCTTGCGCTGGGCGAATTGACCCTCAACACGAAACTCTTCGTCAGGAAACTCTGACTGAATGTCAGCGAAGAAGGAATTGCGCCCCTTTAGTTCCGTCTTGTAGCGTCGAAGGTAGATAAATTGCTGTCCCTTGTTGATCGCATTCTTGATAACTATTTTCTTGGCCCCATAGGTCTTACCCAGGCCACGAGCACCCATAACCATGTTGAAGACGCCCGCATATGAGAGCACCTTCGAGAACGAATAGTAACTGAATTTCTTTTTCAATCGTGTCTCCTCACCGTCCACCACCGAGTGCCGGCAAGGCGATCGATGCTAGTGATTACAGGCCCATAATAAGGGTTTCCTCCATGCCCAATCAAACGATTAGAGTCCACAACCATTTCCACGTGATCGGTCTCGGGGTAGTAGGATCCCGTTGACCGCCACGCCATGACGATCATGTCACCGGGTCTCAGCATGGCGCGCTGCGCGGCCGACATGGCGCCACTACCGCGGGGCATGACCTCTCTTCCACGGTTGTACTGGTCGCCCGTCCACGTTCCTACGAATGTCCCCGACGTGTCCTTGTAGGCCCTGTAGATCGTGGATGAGCAGTCACCAAAACCCGAGTTGTCGGGGTCCAGGCGGCCTGGCGCCTGTCGGTACCCGAATTTCCCGATGCGTGACATCATCCACCGCAGAGCCTTCGCCCCCTTGGATCCGTCGCCACCCCCACCAGGGTTGCCGCCACCGGGGTTGGGCGCAGCTGCGCTTCCCTCGTTGAACCCGAGCGCGTGGGCGTTGTTCCATGCGCCTGAGACGATCTCCTGGACCTTGGCTTCGGAATTACCCATATCCATTTTCCAGAGATTAATGCCCACTGGGGTTCCCACTGAGGTTCCGAAGCGCGTGCGCAGCCATACTAGGTTTGAGTTATCGAGCAGTAGGTATCCAACGCCCGGTCCAACAGAAAGGCTGGCGAAGTTTGACTGTGACGCCCTACCACCATTGCCATCGGGCGTGGTAATACTACTGGATCCACTGCTGCCGACGCCGCTGGTGTCTTTTGACTTGATGATGTTGTATGCGGTGTTGTAACGGGTGCTGTACACACCTAGCACGGCGTCTGAGAGGATAGCGGACCTCATCCCATCGAGATTTGTTCCACCAACACGATTCGCGATTCGCATCGCCCGTTGCGGAGACTGGTGGTAGGCGACGGCCCACAGGATGAATGTCTCGGTGTTGGTGTCGGGATTGATTCCGTACTTGAGCGCCATGTTTCTATATGTGGCGTTGGCGTCAAGGATTAATTGATCATCCTGGATGTTACGGTTATTAAGTAGGAACGGCTTGAGTGCGTCACCGAAGTTTCTGGGCAGATAGTAGGTATTCCAGAACGCGTCACTCTCGCCGTGTGCGTTCACGACGTTTCGGAAGTCTTGTGGCAGGGCCCCATATCCCGCGGAGTCAACATTTTTCATCTTGTTGATCAGTGCTGCGGCGCGAGTGCCATACCACTGCCCAATCCCCACAGTTATTGGATCGTTGTAGTTGATTGCGGCATAGTTCATGGACGACTCAACAGTACCGATCGCCTTAACCCACACTTTTCGCATGGTTTCATCCCAGGCCATTTATCCTCCTAGATAGACGTCTGCCCCCATTTTACCATGGGGGCAGACGTGCTCGTTAGAAGATGGAATATGATGCGTCAATTGCTAGCCGGGTTCCTGCGGGAATGTCCTTCAGAGCAATGACATTGCCGTTGTGGTTGACGTTCCCCCGGAATGCCGTGGAGTCCTGCCACATCGTCACGTAAAAGTTCGTGTACGGGCGAGCCCAGGCGGGAAGCCTGAACAGGACCTCGCCGTTCGTGACGCTACCGACCTCGAATGTTGCGTGGATGGTGACATCGTCGCGCTCTCGTCGGCAGACGGCGTAGAGGAAATTGTTCTGTCGCACATTGTTGAGATTTGCGAGTCCTGTAATGTCCTCCCAGCCGTAATTGACCCAACCCGAGCCGCCGCGAAGCCATGCATCGAATTGCTGTTGGGCGTACTTGTAGCCCGCAGGTGTGAAGTGGACGTTCATGTCGGGCGTGAAGAACTTGGCTTCCTGCCCGTTGTGGAACCATGAGCGAGACCCTTCGCAGACAACCGCTCCGTGCGGGGTGGCAAGTCGCTTGATCGCATTCGTTGTTGAGGCGCAACGGCGGGCGATATTGAAGTCATTGTTTGCGTCGCACTCGTTGTATAATGCGGGAAGGACGATTATGTCTTTACAGTTCGGGAACGCATCTTTCAGTTTTTGCATGAAGCGCTCAAATGGCTGGCTGATATCACGTCCGGTTCGGATATCGTAGATGAGGTCGATGATGTAGCAGCGTCCCACCCGGTTTCGCTGAAACTCACTAATCTGGGTTGCAGCATTATTGAGCATGGTAAGAAAGTTGTTGTCATCGTTTGAGGTGAATCCTCCTCCGTTTGATGCATAGTTGTGGGGGATCTCCCCCTTGCTCCTACACCACTCATCCCACGTCCCGTTGGCATATCCAGTAAGGATCGCGTTAGACGAACCGAGGATAAGCGTGTGAGGGTACTTGCTCACCCTGTTTACGATGCTGTTGGACTCAAGGTCGTCCAGTCGGCGGTCAGCGTTCGCCTTGTTGCTGCTAACCGACGAACGGACCGTCGACAACTCATCCAGAACCTCCTGCATCCCCTGGCTGCTAGCGACGGCGATCTGCGATCCATCCTTGGCGGTCGTGGTGAAGAACTTGCCTGAAGGATGCTTCTCGAATTTCTCGACCAGGAGGGACTTCAGGAATGCGTCGGTCTGCTTGTCGAGTTCATTCAGGGCATTCCTGAACGAGGTCTGCTGCGTTTTGAATACGTCACTATTGGACTCCACGAATTCCTTCACCTTTTCGTTGAACTCAGCGACAAGACGTTTCTCTTCCTCGCCGAATTCGTTGACGTACTCAACAACGTCGGAGATGACCTCACGCAACTTGGAGAGAACTTCATAGTACGTGAGCCCGTCTCCGTAGGTGAATGGCGTCACATTATTAATGTTGACGGTGTTAATGAGGTAGTTGGCCTCCTCCATTCTCCTATAGATCTGCAGCCAGCGACGAGACTTGTCAGCGATAGGCATTTTTACTCCTAGTACATTCCATAGTTAAGGTAGTGGCGAGTGCGTGGCTGAGCATTGTCCCAGATGCCCATAAACAGGTCGGACAGTTCTGCGATAACAAAGTCGTCCACATTCACGAGAGTATTTCGATAGCGAGCGATCTGCTCTCCCTTGCCCATATTGTAACCCGTGGAAAGGGAGTGCTGGTTGTTTCGGTAGTCGTTGGTTCCGGTACTGCTTGACGTCGAGGTCGTCGTGTTCGTGCTCTTGCCCTTGGTGGACGCGTCACTGATAGACGTCGCGTAGTCCCCATCCCCCGCCAGACGGCTCTGAGGGGTGTCGGACCCTACTGTACGGCCTGTGGAGTTGGTAGTGCCCGATCCGTTGCTGTCCTGTCGGTTCGTCCCACTGTTCTGTGACCGCCCGTCCTGAGAGGTCTCATTGACACGACGCCCGCCGTCGAGGGGGTCGTTGTTGAGGAGTTCGGCCTCATACATGCGATTGTATCGAGGCATGATGCGTTCCATCTTAAGTTTAAGTCGCCAGATGAAAATATCGGGTGTCTCGTGCGCAATTTCTTGAAGCCAGTACTCACGCTTAATTCGATCATTAAGGACCTTGCGATAGTCCTCACTAAAAATGGGATAGTCGTCAAGGCCGATATGGTCTCCGGTTATCTTAACAACGTCCTTAAGGCGCATTGTGAACTGTGCGGGCATTACTCCTCCCCTTCCGTGTCGTAGGTGGTCAGGTTTTGCACGGCCAGGTAGTCCTCCATGTTCGGGGCGGCGTTGTCGTCGACCGCCCACTCGCACGAGACCTGTAATCCGAATTTCTCGTTGATCTGCTCGCACGCAAGTTGGCGGGGCTTCATGAATGACTCGCGTGACGCTAGGACCTGACCTGAGTTTCCTGCGGCCTCCTCGACAACCATGCGCTCGCGCTTCTCGCTGTTCACGTTCATGATCCCAAGCATTGTCAGGGCCTCACCCCAGATCTTGGCCTTGGACTCCATGTGCTTGATGCTGGAGACAGCACCAGCTCCAGCATTCTGGTTCAACGGGAAGACGCCGATCATGCTGGCCAGGTTGTCAACAGCCAAATTTTCAGTTCCCCAAACCACGGGTTCGCCATCGTAAATCTTGGATATTAAATTCTGAACGGTGAGCCGCTGATCTTGAGAGCAGGCAACGATCATGGGGTTGCGCTCGTTTAATAGATCGATCTCGATAGTGCGATCAATCTGGGCGAGACGCGCGGCGTAGGAAAGCACAACATCAATCTCAGGCACTCTAATCTGGTTCCCCCAAATACAGACGGACTCACTGGCGGGCACGTCGCGTGAGTAGACCCCATTTCGCGTCACTCGATAACCAGTAGGATTGTCCTGGATATCCAGGGGGCCAGAGATTGTTGCGGGCATTGCCATAAACATCTCAAAGAATGAGTCGTAGTAAAATACACTGTACCCATTATTGAAGATAGTTGTCTCAATGAAGCGCGGATCAATCCCGTTAGGTAGGCCCTCCCAAGTAAACCTAGAAATACACTTCCCCATCAGTTGGCGCCTGTACATATACTCCAGCGCCGCCTGACGATTCTCAGACGTGGACGGCTTTGCAGCCATCACTTCACGATAGACAGTATTCTTAACGTAGTCTCTTTTAGGCAATCAAACTCACCTGATTCGTCTTGTCGATCCGATTGTTCCTGATATTGATTGTACCAATCCGTTGGGGTGAGCGCCACAAGGTCACACCCTTTTCAAAAATGCCCCGCACAGTCCCCTTGAAGGTCTCAGGGATATCCGCCCGCTCCAAGTAGCACTCGGCCAGTTTCCAATAAGTGAACTCGGTCATCAAGGAAAGACGCCCTGGCATCTTGATCCACGTGTTCATCGCATACCCGTAGCGCAGCCAGTAATCACCAACACGGCGAATGGCCGCGTCGGAGAGCAGTCGCACACGGCAGTCGATCACCAGCCCATTGGAAACCATCGCAGCCACCGTGCCGGCCGTCTGCCCAATAACGGCAGGCGGAATGACCTGCATATCCTGCTGCTGTCCGTTGATGCTAGCGATTGCCGCCTCATAGTCACCATTAGCAGCGAACTGTGCAAGGTCATAGTTCGTGTCGCGAACCGCGCGCTGCTGCGTCTGAGAGATCTGCGAGGCACCACTGGCCAACTGATTCTGAATGTTCGCCGTCGACTGTGCCTGCGAGTTCTGGATCATCGCACTGATTCCTGCGGTGGCCGCCTGACCGATGCCTGCACCCACAGCCTGCCCATTGAGCCCAATGGCGCCTCCGAGGGCCGTCATTCCGCCCTGCACCGCCTGGACTGTGGCCCGCATGTTGTTGTAGCGAGACTGTGAGTCAGCCATTGCAGAGTTACCCCACATCGTGTTCTCAGCGCCCGCCTGGGTTGCAGCAATCCCCGCGTTAGCAATGTCGCGAGATGCCACAGCGCTGCGCTGAGCACGACGCTGCTGCCACTTGGCGGAATTGATCTGCGCGGCAATTGTATGGGCATTCGAGGCCAGATTATTGAGCCCCGAGTTGTTGAGCACTGAGAATGTGGGGAGTGAGGTATATCCGGTAACCAGATCCCACTCCTCGCCGTACTCGTCCTCCTCATGAGTGCTTGGACCGACAAGGCGCTTAGAAGCCCATTTGTTGTTGTAGTCCTTGACTGTGAACATTAATTGTGGGTTGGGCGGAACAACATGCCCGTACTGCAAGAGCCCGATACCGGTAGTCATGAGCGACTCCGGGCGAAGTTCCACAGGATTTCCAGTGTAAGTCGTAAGCTCAAGGATGCAGTAGGGAGCGGTCATGAACTTACGAAGTTCTTGATACGCCTTCGGTAGCATACTCATAACCTCTTTTCGGAAGTCATGATTAGTCAACGGGAAAGCCCGGTTGACATAGACGTCGCCAGTGCCGACCTTGTACCAACTTACACTCCCGATTCGCGTCGCGTTTGCGGGGTTCTTGGACACCACGCCCTTCGGCACGATAGTCACAGAGCCAATACCCTGGGCGACCCACGGGTATGCGGAGAGTGCTGAAAGTCCTTCGAGGTAGTCGTTGCGCGACGTTACCCACACGCTGGCTGAGTTGGGGAGGCCTTCAGCCTTTGACCCGTTAGCCATCTTGAATCGCGGGCTCGCAAGGTTCCCCCACTCTGCTGCAAGGTCAATGGTGCTGGTAATAACAACGTCATAATCGCCGTTGAAGACATCAGCAATCATGCGTCGGTATGAGCGAATGACTTGATGCTCGCCGCCGACGTCGAGGCCTTCGGGCTGAGCGAGCCATTCGCGACCATTGTCGTTAAAGCTGTCAATGGCGGCGATCCCCATATGCCCGCGCTCAAGGTAGCAGCGCCCGAACTTGACGCGTTGGTAGTAGGTCGACCAGACGTCGAGTTGAAGCGTTAACTGTGTAGTGTTGGGTGCTATGTAATCCACACTAGTGATGAAGTAGAAGAAGGCGTGAGGTGTGTAGCCTTCAAAATTCTTCGAGTCAATGGGGCGGCCGGGGTTCTCAACCATTACATAGTTATACTGGTTTGCTTTAGTGAAGGGTGTGGGAATACGGATCGGCTTTCCTTGAGCAAGATATGTTAGTTGATTTATCTCGACCTTATTGACCTTGTTGAATGACTTAACGTACTGATAGGGCGTCCAGCCGTAAGCGTCCCAATCAATAATGTCACGATAAGTATTGTCAAACGGCACGTTACACATAGTAATAACGCTGCCTGCGGACCACACCGAGTAATCAAACGACAATCCCGCATTAGTATCTGGCGGATCACCATAAATCTGTGTCATGTCTCCTCCATTGACAGTAAAGCCCCGCCATCCCGGAGGATAGCGGGGCGGTTACTGACTCAGTATATCACGACTGAATCTGAATTGAAATCTCTTTAGTGACGGGCTTAGTGCCGCCAGGGGCAGACTTCGTGTCAACAGAGACCCCAAGCGTCGGGTACCCATTCTTCTCGTCGGACCCAATGGTAAGGACACCATCATTGGAGATCTTCGTGGCCTTACTGGTCGCGTTCTTGACATACCAGTCGGTAGAATATCCCTTGTTAGCGGGAGGTGTCTTCCACACGATCTTCGCCTGCCGAACGGCTCCCGGCTTCATCACACTACTGTGAGTGCCCTCCTGGTTAAGCAACTGAATAATATCGATCTCAGCATTCGTCTCATCCTTGGGGACAACGATCTTCGTGCTCTCTTTCGTCCCAAACGCAATCGCAGGAGTGAATGGAGAGGCCGAAATCAGCGACCAGTGGTGTAGCCAGTAATTGTCATAAAGACCCTCAGGGTTCTGGATGGAGCGGTTCTCCAAAAGAACATCCTTAATCAACAGGAACTCGCGAGTGGTCAGGATCGCACTGACGTCCTTGAGCCCAAGAGACTCATTCGGGATAGTGATGATGTGCGACGGAGCTTCCGCGTCCTGCCGGTTGAACGCAGCGGACAGCGAGGTGACGTCGACGTTGGCCTTGAACTCAGGTGTCGCAATGAGAACAAGATTTTCAGGGCGAGCGAACGAGTGAACCGCCGCCGCATTGTATGCAGGAGTCGGATAGCGCATCTTGTCCGCAGCCACGCGAAGCGCCTTAAGCGCAGCATCGGTGTGCGTCTTATCTGCATCAAAGACATTCAGATCTGGAATCTGAACGCGATGGAAACCGTGCTTCTCATCGTAGACCCTGAACAATGAACAAATGGTCAGGAACTCAGACCACTCATCCGAGGATGCGGCCACGGCCATTGTCTGAGAAAGCATCTCAGACAATCCCGTGTCACTCAAGAAGGCGCGACGGAGAACGTCGCGATTGAAAGTGACCTTGAATTTCTCTTTACGATTAATCGTGTGGAAAGCGCTGTAAGCTGGCGGGCGTGTCTGGCCGAACACGTCCTTCTCCAGGTAGTCACGATTCTCTTCGTAAATAGTGGGCTTGATGAAGTCCATGTGCACCTCTTCGATGGTGTCACCAAAATTCATCATGCCGTCCTTGAAAATGGCGAGAGGATTACGCCAGGAAATATCGCGCACAATCGTGGACCCGATCCGGTTAATCAGTGCTGACATGAACTCGTTTCGAGAAATGTTGTCAGACATGATTCCCTGAATGGTTTCGTTAAGGTTGGCCTTAGTAGCCTCCGGAACCATCTCCTGATAGTCCCTACGCGCATCCGAACGAATCGCGTTAAGCATATCGACGTTTGAGACGTCATCTCGCAAGCGGGGCATAATTACTTCCTCGTGAATAGATCTGAGATTGACTTAGGCTTCCAGTTCCCATCGGGAACTGATGAGTCGGGATTGTCCCCAGATGAGAAAAGACCTGAGAGGCCTGCAAGAGTCTTCCCGGTGCTCTTTACGGCGTCCGTATCAATCCCCATTTCCTTAATTGTAGCACTACCCGCATCCTTCATGGCAGTACCCGCAAGATTGGCGGCGGCCCCGCCGACCTCGCCAATACCCTCAGCCACGGCCTTGGCGTCGTCCGCCGTCGACGCCACGGCCGCCTTAACGTCATCTGCAGTCATCTCTTTGCTAGCGGGAACATCGTCGCCCGCAAACGGATTACCTGTCTCGCGGTCGGTGGGAGTCAGCATCCCCGAGAGGCGGCCCTCAAGTTCGCCCTGAAGAGCAGTGATCTTGTCTCCGAAAACACTCGCCAGGTGATCCCAAGCCGCCTTCGTGTCCTTAAAAGGATCCTCATCCTTAACCGGATTGGGGTCGCCGCCAGTCATGTTACGGTCGGAAGGGGATACCGCCTTATTATCGCCATCCGAATCACCCGGGTCGTAAACATGTGACTCAGGCAGGCCCGCGTCCTTCTTTTGCTCAGGAGAAAGATGCGCCGTATCCCGATTCATCTGCTGGGCGCGTTCCTGCTGATACTTCGGGTCGGCAAGTTTATCTCCAGTAACACCTGTTACTGGCACTCGCGACTTATCCGGCTTACTCTCAAGATTCTTCTTAGTCTGCTCCTGAGTTCGCTTAGCGTCCTCAGCAACATTCCCTGTCCCTTTATACTTATCAGCCTTTCCCATTTCTTCTCCTAATAGCAAGGTAGGCTAGGAACTTACGCTCCTAGCCTACCATTTTCACCCAATGTCAGCCAGTGCTACAAAGACTTGCGGGCCGTTCCGTGCGGGTCCTTATCACCGGATTGCATCCCGCACGGGTTCGCAGTCACTTTGCCGACTTGGGAGCCTTTCGAGCGAGATAGTCAATGAGAGCGTCGCGAACAATGTCGTCCGTAGGTCGCCGCTCAACCCAGTGCTGCTCATCGATGTCAGAAATAAGAGTCTTAGGGAGACGGAACTTGGCAGTTGCCTTGTCGCTAACGGGTCGAGCCATGATAAATCCAGCCTTTCAAACTTTGAGTGTAAATGTGGTGTCCTTGAGGACTACACCTCCAGGAACCCTTGTGGGAATAAGTTTACCGCCCCATTGGCCTCCCGTCAACATGTCGTCCAACGTTAATGTGGCGGCAACTGAGCGGGGCATTCCCGCGATGTGTACGTCCAGTGTACCATCAATTTCTTCTGCATATTGCTTTGCTCGAATGTAGACGGATTTTGTGAAATTTCCCTCGTGCTTCCATGCCCCTAATTCAAGAGGATCAACCCACAAGGTCTGTGGCGGTGTGGTTGGCCCTACAAGATGTAATGAGTCGGTGTCTGCGTAAGCGAAAGTTTCGTAGTTATCTTGCGCTGCATTTATCGTCTTACTTCGAGCGTGTGCTGTAATAAATACTCCCATTGGTGTATATACGGGATCTCGCGTTTCCATTTCATTCATCTCTAAAGAGACTCGATTATCTTTTAGGACGGGATGCTTGCCTGTGATATCAGGATTCGTAGCGAACTTTCCATAAAGACTGTTAAGATGTAGTTTTGCAATTTGACGTAAGCCACCAGTGCTATTCTTTTTAATTTCCATAAAATGGTCTACGTATTCATCAAAAAATCCGTGCGAACCTCTGAACTCAAAAGTTCCATTCCATGAAAGTATCTTTAAGTCATAATGTTTCTTCCAGAGTTCTATATCAATATTTGTTGCAACAACTTCGGTTGGCTCATTAATTTCAGTAAGGTATTCAGTAGGATTAAATGTCAAATTCTTTTTAATTTGAATGCACGGAATGTGGTTTGGTTTTAGCTTAGCCTTAATTGTGATAGACGAAATGTAAAGAGGTCTTTGAGTTGTGGGACCCCCTTCGGAATACATTGGGTCACCGTATGGGAGTAGTGAGTTGCGCATGACCGACGGGTAAAGCGAATTAACGTCATAAACACTACCTTCGCCATTGAGTCTCCTGGAAAAGCGTGGGGAGGCATAGGTGAATCCTCCGCGATATGCCTTCCGGATTTCGGAGTCAATCTCAGGGGATAGAATAGGGAATCTGCGAATAAAAAGTTTACCCGTCATCTTCTTGTATGTTGCTAAAGAGTCAGCGCCTGCGGTCAGTTTTGTCATCTTCTCAGCAAACTGAACCTCTAGAGCTTGGGCGACAATAGCAACGTCATTCCTCTGATAGCGCCTCTCCTGTTCTGTGGGTATATAGCCTATTGGTCTAGGTTTATCATAATCAATCTCAAGTTTTTGGTCATGAAGATTGAACGCCTTGGCGATTGATGATACGGACATGGGAAGTTTCTTGAATGAGTCACGAAACTCGATCCTGTATCCAGTCTCAAACACGACCGTGATTGAATAAAATTGTCCCATCCGAGAAATGAGTGATGAAAACTGTTTCACGCCCGGGTTCTCTTTAGTCCAACTGTACCCATGCTTGAGAAGCCAGTCTAGAATAAAGATGCCATCAAACTTAAGGTTGTGGAAATATATGTGTGCAGCTCGCCCTGCAATATGATGCATAAAACCTTCGAGGGAAGTGCCATCTACATAATCAGACAATTTCCCTACCTTAATAATGCCCCATGACCACACTCGACAATCCTCTTCTTGAGTAGTTGTCTCAAAGTCGGCGCAGTATGAGGGAATTTTCTTGTGGCTACGCTTAACGCTTCTTCCGGCGACGGTTGCGGCGCTTGTTAATTGGCGACCCACTGAAATCGTCCTCCGGTCTAATCTTCACTGACTTAATTTCTTCAAGTAGAGCAAGTGTCTCAGAGTGTGCATTCTCTACATCGTCATACCACACATCCTCATTCGCTCTTCGCTTCTCGAAATAGCCTTCTTTTGCTGCCTCGTACATAAGCGATAGCTGATTAGCAAAGTCGCCATTTACTGTCCACATAAGCCACAGGACGTCGTCTGGAATGTCTGTCAAAATGTCATAAAGTGCGGGATCGCCAATCACATCAAGCATGGCGGCAATCTGCTGCTTCGCTGCCGTAAGTTTCTCGGCCTTTGCTGCCTTTGAGAGATTGTCAAGAATAGAGGTCGTCTTTTCTCGCATGGCTTCAGCGGAGTCAAAGTGAATCGTTCGCTTATTCGGGTTCATGCGCTCAAGGGCGTAGTGTGAACCGCCGCCTAGATAGGTCTTACTAGGCCTGAAGTCGCGAATCCAGTCGCCGACGGTGATGTCGCCCATATAGGGTAGTTTTGTTCCGCTCACGGCGCGCTCGTAGGCTGCTATGTCGTCATTATAGCGCTGAACAGCATGCTTATAACGACGAACGTCTTTAGCAGAAATGGGATTACCTTTACTGTCAGCAAAATACCAAACACTATCAGAATTATTAAACTCACTAAGGCGCTCAAGTTCTCTCGCCGCATTCTTCAACGTCACCTTTCCAATCGCAGACTTACCCAGTGGATCGTACTTAGTACCCCGAATATCGGCGCCGTCGCGACTGGTCGCCATCTTATGCATTTTACGAATAGCACGATCTCTCTCGCCTTGAAGCACGTCTCGAGCCTTATCCAGTTCAGAGCGATGCTGTCTCTTAGCGTCGGCCTTCATTGAGCCCATCTTAACGGGCCCTGAAGACATCTCTCCCAGCGTGTCGGGTAATCCCAAATTGCCCGACAAATTCAGCCCGCCAACAAACTCTCTAACATCAGCGGCCGTATTGCCAACACGCTTAGCGCCACGCTTAAACGACCTATAATGCTTAGCCCAATGAGACTTAACCATAGCAAAACCCCCTGCCCCCTAAGGGGACAGGGGGCGCCATCATTCTATCCGACTCAAGCCAGCGTCACAGTCGTGTACTCACGACCCCGACCCGACTTCGCCGAACCAATCTCCACAGCCACCGGCTCCGGCCACGACTTCACGTCACCCAGAATATCAACCAGACGCTGAACCTGGGCGACAACCGTCTGAGACGAAGTACCAAACGCCGCACCATCCTTGTCAATCACAGTGATCGCCCGGCGCGTCTCGACCTCGCCAGTGTCTGTGTCGACGACGTCATCCTCGGTGATTACAATGTCCTTGATCTCAATCTTCTTGCCACGCAGTTCCTTGAAAGAAACAGCAGAATTCTGAGCAGTGAAGAAAGCCTTCTTGCCGGCAAAGTCGTCAGAGAGAGAAGAGTAAACAACAGCCATGATCATTTCCTTTCATGTATGGCTCGATTTCTATTCAGTGATCTGGTATTACCCGTCCAGCCGGGAATCTATTAAAAGAGAGTGGGGGCGTCTTTGTCGTGAAAAACTACTAGTGCTTCAATCATGAAGGTTGCCGCCTCGCAAATCATACTCTCTTCGTTATAGTCGTGAGAGAAATACAGTGTCCCCTTTTGCTTTCCGTTGTAAGTGACTGCGTAATTACTTCGAAGGCGATTCTTGATGATCGTCCCGCGGTAACCGGACACATAATATTTCTTCACGTGTCGATTCGAAGTCTTAAACTTTCGCACTCGCTTAATCTTGTAGTCAAGGGTCGAAGAATAAATCCTCACGAAAAAACCATCACCAGCGCCGCAAACAGCGCCATCCACAACAACCAACCCCCAATCCTAGGCGCAGCCTTAGCCGCAATCATACCCCCAGCGACACCGACAGCAACCCCGCCCGCACTAAGGCGCTTCCCATGATCCCGCACGTCAGCAGGAGAGTAGTTCTCATAAGTGCTAACAGCATTCTGTCGCTCATATTCATCTGCTCCCATCTCTTTGTCCATGTAAATCCACTCGCCATTAATGCATTCCCACATTTTTCTCATCCTCGATCATGTCAAAAATCTGTGTAAGCGTAGTGCCGTCTGGGAAATAATATGTTCGTTTTGGTGTTGTGATCCAATGTCCTCCGTACTGTTCGTCTGACTGAATGGTGATCTCTGTTCCGTTCATGTATTAATAATGCACCAACGTTCCTCGTTAGTCAAGTTATCTGTG
>JABZHE010000070.1:0-5627 GCA_015259025.1 Atopobium sp.
ACATCTACGGTTTTATCGGCCACAACGGCGCAGGTAAGACAACGCTTATCAAGTCCATCGTTGGCGCTCAGCCATTTGAGGGCGGTGTCATCTTCGTGGATTCCAAGAACGTGCTGGTTGACCCCGTTGGCACCAAGCAGGTCATCGCTTACGTTCCAGATAACCCAGACATTTACGAGTTCATGAGCGGCATCAAGTACCTCAATTACGTTTGCGACATTTTTGGCGTTCCTGCGGAGAACCGCGTCGAGCGCATTACTACGCTGGCCAACCGCCTGGGCATCACCGATTCTCTGGCAAATGCCATTGGCAGCTACTCTCACGGTATGAAGCAGAAGCTGGTTCTGATTTCCGCCCTGCTCCACGAGCCAAAGCTCATCATTTTGGACGAGCCATTTGTTGGCCTGGACCCAGCAGCAAGCTTCGAGCTCAAGAAGATGCTGCACGAGCTTGCCGACCGCGGATCTGCCGTGTTCTTCTCGTCACACGTTCTTGAGGTTGTCGAGAAACTCTGCAATAAAATTGCAATTATTCGTCAGGGTAAGCTTCTTGCCGCAGGTAAAACGGACGAGATTCGCGGCAATGCTTCACTTGAGGAAGTCTTCCTTGGCCTTGAGGCAGGCGCTCCTGGCGTTTCTGCTGATATTGCTCAGGATATGGCCACCACAAAGGACGGCGCCGCTGTTCAGCCAGTCATTCCTGGCGCACCTGTAGCCGCTGCCCCAGCAGCACCCGCAGCCCCAGCTGCACCTGCAGCACCGGCTGCACCAGCAGCTCCAGCAGCCCCAGCAGCACCAGCTGCTCCAACCGTACCTGGTGCACCAGTGCCTCCAGGCGCTCCAGTTCCTCCTTCCTTCCCTAAGGAGAACTAGTCATGGCAAATAACGTTCCACAGGCTCCTCAGCGCCCCGATGTGCCTGAGCAGAACTTGCGACTTTCAGGAGATGTCTTTATTCCAGCTCAAGTAAGCGCTGGTCAGGTTCCTGTTCTTGATCGCTCTGAGCTCAAACTGCCTTCTGACCTCAAAGTGTTCTGGATGCTGCTTAAGGTTCAGATCACCATGATTTGGACTACGCAGGTTATAGGTGCTCGAAAGAATTTTGAGAGAAAAGTTGGCGCGAATGCTCTGCCTATTGTCGGCGGCGTTTTTGCAGTTGTTGGCGCGCTCTTCATGATGGTCTACATCTACGGCGTTTCAACAACTTTAGCCATTGCCGGCTTCACAAGGCTGCTGCCTCTTGCAGGAATTCTAGCTGGTGCTTTACCTGGTGTTATTTTGACGTTTGTAAAGGCCAACGGCGTGCTTTTTGCGTACAAGGATTACGACTTTATCATGTCGTTGCCAATCAAAAAGAGCACCATTATCTATTCTCGCGTAGCTGCTCTTTATGCTGCAGAGGGTATCTGGTCTATCACCATTATGCTGCCAGTCTTTTTGGCTTACTTTACCTTTGAGGCAGTCACACTTCCGCGTTTGATTGGTGCTTTGTTTGCGCTTTTCCTTGGACCTAACCTTGCAGTTTCTGCTGCAATTCTCTTGGCTTTTGCAGTTGCAGCCCTTGCTGCAAAACTGCACTTCAAGAACTTGGGAATGGTCATAGGCGGCGTTTTTGGCCTTTTCTTTATGGTTGCATATCTGTTCTTTATCTTTACGGTATCTTTCAACGCAGACAAGTTTGTCCCAGGCGTGGTGGATAACTTCCGTGACACCGTCTTTAACGTTGCAAGTTCAGTTGGCGTAGTTTATCTTCCATCGCTATGGATTGCCGATTTCTTTAACTCCGGTTCCCTTGTCAGCTTCTTGCTGTTTGCTCTGGTCTCCTTTGGAGCTCCCGCGGCAATCGTGGCAATTATTTCTCGCTTCAACGATCGTATTAATGCGCTGGTAAGTGAGGACAAGGTCCAGAAGAAGTTCACCACTAAACAGATTTCCACCAAGTCTGCGACGCCGTTTGTTGCCCTGATCAGAAAAGAGATTCTGACCATCACGGGTTACCCAGCAGTCTTTATAAACATGCTTTTTGGCTGCTTGCTGATGGTTATTCTCGCCTTTATTTCTCTGTTCTTTAGCACGTCGTCTATCGTGGCCTATTTTGTTCCTGCATCCGAGGTTCCACGCTATCTACCTCTGGCAAGAACCATCCTTGGCATGATAACTACCTGGTTTGGCACCTCGATGTTCTGCGCCGCCAACTCCGCCGCCATTTCGTACTCGCTGGAAGGCCGCTCAAACTGGCTGATGGCAACTATGCCCGTATCTCCAAAGCAGATTTTTGGTGCAAAGATTGCTGTTAACATGATCTACGTGCTCATCTTCAGTGTGCTGACCCAGATTTTCTTCCTGATTCCTGGTCACATCACCCTTGAAACGGCGTTGAGAAACGTTATTCTGCCGCTCTGCATCGTGTTCCTTGTGTCTAACGTGGGCCTGGCCATTGATATTCGCCGACCAAACTTTGACTGGACTTCCGTTGTCGACATCACCAAGAGAAGCCTTTCGGTCACGGTGTCTTCTCTCGTGGGTACGCTGGGCTCCATGTTTGTTATCGGCGGCACGTTCATGATGATGATTATCCCGGTTATGGACTCGTTCAGCTCTTCAGCAGGCGTGGTCAACGAGACGCTTCCCAATATCATCTTTGTCACGCTGTCGCTGGTGAACGCAATTATCGGCTACCTGATCTTTAACAACACCGTTCACCGAGGAGTCAGAATCTAACTTTTGTGATGCGCGGTGGCGACCTCGTGGAATTTTACGTCGTCTACCTGCGGTAACAACACAAAATCTTCTGTCGAGAAGAAACTTCGAGGCACCCACCACATGTCGTTTATCGAATGGTGGGTGTCTCTTTTTGTGCTTTGCGGTACGGTAGGGTGGCTAGAGGTTTTCTTGTTCGGTAAGTAGCAGGAAGGGCCGAAGCATATCGCGCTAGACTCGGGCGCGAACTATCGGCTGACCTTCTCGGCTGCTTGCCGCAGTCAGAGGAGGCATCATGGCCGAAAAAAATGTTTCTAAGGTAAAGAATGTGGTCCTGGTGGGCCAAGGTGGCGTGGGCAAAACCATGCTTGCCGAGGCAATGCTGCATCTGACGGGTGCAACCACTCGTTTAGGCGGCCACGCAGGCACAAAGCCCACGCTTGATTACGATTCACAAGAGTCAGAGCGCGGATTCTCTATCTCTACTACTATCGCACCAATTACCTGGGAAAATACACGCATTAACGTGCTCGATGCACCGTGCTATCCTGACTTTGTGGGCGACGCCTATTCGGCAATGAGCGCCGTTGAGACTGCGCTGTTTGTCGTTGATGCAGCTAGTGGACCTGGCACTATAACTACCAGGCTTTGGTTTGCCGCCGAGGACCTGTCTCTGTCCCGCGCGCTGTTCATTAACCGCCTGGATCGCCCTGATGCAGATTACGAGACCGCAATGGCCATGCTCCAGGACCGTTTTGGTTCCTCACTTGGCGCGGTAACTATTCCAATGGGCTCCGGCGAGGCTTTCTCTGGCATCATCGACGTTGTTCATCAGAAGGCTCGCAAGCTGGTAGACGGTAAGCCCGAGGTCACCGACATTCCTGCCGAGTTCCAGGCAGAGGCCCAGGCCGCTCGCGCCGCTCTGACCGAGCTGGTTGTTGAGGCGGATGACGAGCTGATGATGCGCTACCTTGAGGGCGGAGAGATTACGCAGGAAGAGCTTGAGGGCCTGCTGGGTAAGGCTCTTATGGAGCGCATTTTTGTTCCTGTCTTCTCGGGCTCTTGCGTCCGCGAAGAGGGCGTTATTTCGCTGCTTGATGCCATTGATGGTTGGTTCCCAACTATGTCTGACTTTGGCCGCATTCCGCTGGTGAACGGCGAGCAGCTTGATATTTCCCCTGATGACGAGCGCCCTGTTGCGTTTGCCTTCAAGTCGCTGCAGGATCCACAGAACGGCAAGCTTACGTTTGTAAAGGTGCTTGCAGGTACTGTTTCTGCAGGTTCCGAGCTTATCAACGCTCGTACACGCAAGCCCGAGCGCCTTTCTCACCTGTATCGTATGTGCGGCAAAGAGACGGCTGACGTCAGCACCGCCGCAGCCGGCGACATCGTGGTAGTTCCAAAGCTCGAGGCTATGACGGGCGACCCGCTTTCCGTTACCGGCAAGGTCGAGGCCGCCGCATTCAGGTTCCCCAACTCCCTGTACCGCACGGCCATTGAGCCTGATGAGCGCGGTACCGAGGGCAAGCTCTTCGCGTTCCTGGAGAAGGCCGCCGACGCCGATCCAACCCTCAAGGTTGAGCGCGACGAGGACACCGGCCAGACCATTGTTTCTGCAATCGGCGAGGCACAAGTAGCCGTTCTTCTCGAGCGTCTTGAGCAGCGAGCCGGCGTTTCCGCACATAAAGTTGCGCTCCGCATCCCATATCGCGAGACAATCCGTCGAGTTGCAAGCGCTCAGGGTAGGCACAAGAAGCAGACTGGCGGTTCCGGACAGTACGGTGACTGCTGGCTGCGCATTGAACCAAACCCAGACGCAGGCTACGAGTTTGTGGACGAAATCGTAGGTGGCCACATTCCACGCGGTTTTATCCCCGCTATTGATAAGGGCGTCCAGGAGACCATGCGCGAAGGCGTTTTGGCTGGTTATCCTATGATTGACGTTAAAGTTGCTGTTTACGAGGGTTCTTACCACCCTGTTGACTCCAACGAGATGGCTTTCAAGACGGCTGCTCGCATTGGTTTCCAGAAGGCTGTTGACCAGGCAGAACCCGTTCTCTTGGAGCCTATGGCTCACCTGGAGATCACCGTTCCAGACAGCTACGCAGGTTCCGTCATGGGCGACGTTTCCGCTTCCCGCGGTCGCGTTGAGGGAATGTCTTCTGGCACCGGTGTTTCTGCTGGTGAGACCACCATTAAGGCCACGATTCCATACGCCGAGGTTACTGATTACGCTACAAGGCTGAGGTCCCTCTCGCGCGGAACGGGTGAGTATACCGTTGAACTGGCAGGATACGAGCAGGTGCCGCACGATATTCAGGCTCGCCTTGCAGCTGAGTACGCCGAGCGTCGCGCCGCCGGCGAGCGCTAAGCCGCAGGTACGTCGGGCGCAGCACGCGCCGCGAGCGCTGAGCCGCAGGTAGATGTAACGTTTCAAGCAAGAACCCTCGCATTTCTCAGGTGCGAGGGTTCTTTTGTGTTTCTACAGCGTGTTGGTGGCGGCTTTTAGGCTTGGCGCACAAAATAGTGCCGTTTTAGTAGGTCTTACTGGGGAATCGTATAGCTTTTAGTCAAAATAACCAGGAAACTAGAGCGTCTTGCCTGACGGCTAGGTGGTCTCACTAATCGATATGCATCTCTATGCATAAACTTTATCTAATATGCTGAATAATGAATAGAGAAATATAAAGAATTTAACTATAGGTAAATTCCACTTCTAAGGAACACACCTATGACAGATATTCTGCACAATTGCGGGCATATTACACACCTAATGAAGATAATCTGCACGTTTTAGCTATTTTCGACGTCATGTATACGTCTTTTTGACAGATTATCTGTCATAGGTGTGTTCAGCCATCAACAAAACAGAGCAATCAACTAAGTAATTCCGCTAAAACCAAATTACGAGAAATTCTTGGACATGTTC
>JABZHE010000071.1:0-5587 GCA_015259025.1 Atopobium sp.
ACTCTATTCACTTGTCGAGAAGGACCTCTTGCCCAGACTTCCTCTTACAGGTCAAGTAGCTGCGATTTCTATGGGTTACGTAAACGGTCAGCCGCTGCTGGACCTTGACTATCCCGAGGATTCTCATGCGGACATTGACATGAACCTTGTGGGAACAGAAACTGGACAGATAATTGAAGTACAAGGAACAGGCGAGGGTGGCCCGTTTGATCGCGAGCAACTCAATCAGCTGCTCGATCTTGGTCAGGCTGGCATTGCTCACCTCGTTGACCTGCAGAATCAAGTGACTGGATTTAGGGAGTAACCATGAGTCAAAACAGTGAAAATCAGGGTTCTAACGCTGTGACCTTTGATCCAAATACAACCGTGGTAGTTGCAACGGGCAACGCTCACAAACTTGTAGAGATTGAGGCAATCCTCTCCAAGGTAATGCCTGGTATGAGCTTTGTGGCTTTAGGCCAGCTGGGCGATTTCCCTGATCCAGAGGAGAACGGTCAGACGTTCCGCGATAACGCTCTGATTAAGGCAATGGCTGCGCTTGACGAGGTAGATTGCGTAGCGGCCATTGCGGACGACTCAGGCATTTGTGTTGACGCTCTGGACGGAGCTCCTGGAATTTATTCTGCTCGTTATGCTGGCGTGCATGGCAATGATGCTGCAAACAATCAGAAACTGCTGGCAGAGCTTGCCAACGTTGCTGACGAGGACCGCATTGCTCGCTTCCACTCCACTGTTGCTCTGGTCTACAGAGACGGATCCGTGCTGGTAGGAGAGGGTGACTGCGAGGGCGTTATCGGTCACGAGCCAAAGGGCCACAACGGCTTTGGCTACGACCCACTCTTCTGGCCCGAGGATGCTCCAGGTAAAACCATGGCAGAGCTCGAGCCTGACGAGAAGAACGCTATCTCTCACCGTTTCCACGCTCTGCAGAATCTTTCCAAGCAGATTCAGGGATAGTCGGCGCCGACAGCGCGTAAGGTTGGCGTCAGGTTGGCGTCAGGTCCACGTCAGATTCTGGACAGATAACTGCCGTTGCGTCAGGTTTGCATTAGACTCGCGACAGGTCCACGTCAGATTCTGGACAGATAACTGCCGCTGCGTCAGGTTTGCGTCAAAATCGCGACAGATTAGCGACAGATTAGTGACAGAAACACGCCATATAACAGGTCCAAACCGGTTAGCGAGATATTTGTTCTTCTCGCCGACCGGTTACTTTTTTACTTGCTTCAAATGTTAAACTAAATGTAACTGTGACTTCTGTCTTGGAGGTAGACATGAGGATTGTTCGCACTCGCGATTACGAGGACATGAGCAGAAAAGCTGCAAATGTTATCTCTGCACAAATCATTTTGAAGCCAAATTGCGTTCTTGGTCTGGCAACTGGTTCAACGCCAATTGGTACCTATGCTCAGCTCGCTGATTGGTGCAAGAGGGGAGACCTGGACTTCTCGCAGGTTTCTACGTATAACCTTGACGAGTACCGCGGTCTTTCTCACGACGATCCTCAGAGCTATCACTATTTCATGCGCAAAAACCTCTTTGACCTGGTAAATATTGATCTTGAGAACACCCACGTGCCTGACGGCTCTAATCCTGACGTTGAGGCAGCTTGTTCTGAGTACGACAAGCTTGTTGCAAAGGCTGGCTATCCTGACCTGCAACTTCTTGGTATTGGCCACAACGGCCACATTGGTTTCAACGAGCCTGACGACCACTTCTCCAAGGGCACGCACTGCGTTGACCTTACCGAGAGTACCATTCAGGCAAACAGCCGCCTGTTTGAACGCATGGAGGACGTTCCTCGTCAGGCTTACACCATGGGCACGCAGACCATTATGTTCGCGCGTAGCATTCTGATCGTGGCCAGCGGCGAGGACAAGGCCAAGGCCGTTTACGACATGTGCTACGGCAACGTTTCGCCTCAGTGCCCAGCCTCTATCCTGCAGCTTCACACCAACTGCACCGTTATTGCTGACGACGCTGCTCTTTCGCTCTGTCCAGCTGAGTAAAACCTGGTTGGTTCAAAGCTTCTTAAAGCCTCCAAAAAGCCTCTAAAAAGCACCTGTCGAGAAAAACAAAACTCCCATTCACGAGAATGGGAGTTTTTTTGTTGCGGCTTATTTTGCGCGTTCAGCGACACATGGTCAGTTGTACTCCTTTATTGGAATACCAAAAATTACTTATAGTCCTTGAAGTAACGACTGAGAGCTAAAAGGGTCTGGTAATTAAGGCCAAGCACATAGTCGCCGTTATTGGTATGAACCGTGCGAAGCGTAAACTCAAGATTGTCACCAAACGTGATTTTATCGCCATCTTTTTTGCCAGCACGAGACATATCACCAGTTGAAAGTGGGAAAACTCTACCGGCTGGATTGACCGAAGTAACAAAGAATAAAAAAGGCGCGACGGCGTTTTCACCAAGGTTAATGTGCAACTGTTTGAAAATCTGACTGTTTGTTGACACATAGACTAC
The DNA here is from genome assembly GCA_015259025.1 of Atopobium sp. Classification (GTDB taxonomy): domain Bacteria; phylum Actinomycetota; class Coriobacteriia; order Coriobacteriales; family Atopobiaceae; genus Lancefieldella. The sequence goes on from JABZHE010000071.1 coordinate 2,474, forward strand.
TTCGTTTTTGTCGAGCAGCTTCTTCAGTTCAGGAAGAGTCGCTGCTACCCAAGGTAGATCATGATGAACAAAGGGATTGTCGCTCGCGAGCGACTGCGCGATAGGCGAGCCGTACTGATAGACATAAACCATCTTGTTGTAGAGCTCGTTGACGTCATTAACAGAGGTCTGAGCTGGTGCGGCCTGGTTTGCCTGAACAAGCTCGATGAGGTTCATGGAATTGAGCTGGTCAGATGAAGCGCCTTTGGACTGTGCTTCAGAAACAGTCAACCCACCAAATGCGAACGACCCTACGCTAAATACCAGGCAAAGCGCTGATAAAGCAACAAGAGCTTTAGATGATTTCTTTTTGGAAAGGAATGCGATTCCGATAGCAAGAGCAACAAAAATAAGCACGATATACCAGGTCTTACTGATGGCATATCCCAGAGTCTCAGTCATTGGGCCTCCCTGTGTTTTGAAGTTAGTTACTAATTTTATCAGAGGACCCCTATTTGTCATAAATTTGTTGGGGTTCTGACACGATGCCGTTGCAAACCTGACACGATCTTCTCGCGAGCCTGACGCAAACCTGACCGACCGACTGATGTTATTCCCGTGACATTTGTCGTAAAAACTTGAGATTTCATTTTTTAAAACGTATAGTGGAGTTTCGGAAATTCTGACTATTGTTTGTCGACCGGTACATATCTCCGACACATCAGCGTGTCGCATCGCAAACGTACTGATTGACTTGGAGGATTGATGGAAAACGAGATTCCACCAGTTAATCGTGTAGACGAGATTCACGAGAAGCTCAGTGCACTTCAGGGCCAAAAACTCAAGGTCAAGGCCAACATGGGTCGTTCTCGTATTGTTGAGCGCACAGGCACTCTGGTCATGGCCCATCCATCTCTTTTTATCGTTGAGGTTGGCGAGCGTCGCGGTCGCACTGCCCGCCAGTCCTACCAGTACGTTGACGTTCTGACCGGCACCGTTGAGCTTTTTGACTACGAGACCGGCGAGCGTTTGTTTGATTTTGAGTTTGAAGAGTAGTTTAGAAGCACACGCATTACTTCGACTAGGCTCACACTCATGGCTGCCTCTTCGTCCAAGTTTGGACGCCAAACCATCAAAATTCCTTGCAAGGTCAACCTTCACCTGGGTATTCACACCCAGAAGGACCAGCGAGGATACCATAAAGTAGATTCACTCATGGTTCCTGTTGCCTTGTACGACACAGTTGTTGTTGACGACGCGCCGGAGCTCACGGTTACGCATGAGCCGCAGCTCTGCGTGTTGCCCGAACGCACTACAACCTGGAAGGCCGCGGTTCTTCTCGCCAATAAGCTGGGCATTTCCCCAGATGTTTCCATTGACGTACAAGTTCACATTCCCGAGAAGGCCGGTCTGGGCGGATCGTCTGCCGATGCTGCCGCAACGCTCTATCTACTTGCTCAGCGCTGGGGTATTGATCCACTAAATCCGCTGGTAGTTGAGGTGGCCAAGGCTGTTGGTGCAGACGTAGCGTTTTTCTTGGACCCACGACCTTCGCTTATGCTTGGCGCCGGAGATACGCTGGTAGAAACTTATACGTCTACTGTTGACGCTCCGCTTGCTATTGTTTTACCAGCAGAAACAGGTGTCGTTACCAAGGAAGCTTACGACCAGTTTGACGCATCGCCAGTTGCACCGGAATCTTACGAGCAGCTGTCTGCGCTTTTGCGCGCTGCTGGCAATTCTGGTGTTACCTCTGATCACGATACAAGCAAGCAATTCATTCAGCAGGTAGCAAGCCTCCTCTTCAACAATCTTGCGCCAGCAGCAAAATCGCTAAAACCACAGGTGGCCGAGGTAGAGGAGTGGCTAAAGGCACAGTTTGGCGTTCTTGGCGCTCAGGTTTCCGGCTCAGGTAGCAGCTCTTTTGCGCTTTGCGAATCACAGGATACTGCCAACGCTATCGCAGCCGCAGCTCAAGCAAAAGGTTGGCGAGGCTTCTCCACCACCTGCAAGTTGTAGTGGTAACATAGAGCGGCAAATGTTTGATGGATTTATCCCATCGGACGAGGCAAAACATAACGGGTTGTGGCTCAGCTTGGTAGAGCGCTCGGTTCGGGACCGAGAGGTCGCTGGTTCAAATCCAGTCAACCCGACCATTTTTCCTGATAATCGGTGAATTTCCACCGTTTTTGCCGCAAAATAAGCATTTTGGCACCCAAAGTGGTAAAAAATGCGTTTAGTTGGAATATACAAAAACGCATGTATTCTATGCAGGTCATCTACCAGCGTAAACCTTCGGTCAAATTTGATTGAAACTTTTATGAGAAAACCCAACTGGGAAAACGTAAGTGCCAAAACGCCGAACTAGAAAATTTATCTCCAACTAAACGGGTTTTTTACCCAAATCAGACACTACTTTCCGTCATATCAATTTCTTGATTAGTTTCCTTGCATATCCAAGGCTGTTTATACGTTTTTGGTTAGGCGGACACATAATCGCCTGGATCTTGTATCAACCGTTCCTTAAAAATCTACATGACAGCTCCATGAGTACACTTCCTCATTGTTTTGAGCCTCATTTTGCTATCGAATGAACATTATGAACGTTTAGGCCTATAAAAACATAAATAAATCGACACAAAATAAACACAAGTAGGCTACAATCAGACGAAGAGCACTACGTTTAAGGCAACGCGCGCACCGTCGTTTCTACGCGCTTGCACACACGCGTTTTGTTGAAAGGGGTTTTGTATGCCTGTTGTTGAGTTTTTTGTAAACGTGTTATCAACACCAGCCATCCTAGTTGGCCTTGTTGCCCTGCTGGGTTTGGCACTTCAGGGAAAGCCAGTTGAGGACCTCATTAGGGGTACCCTCAAGACTATCGTTGGCTTCCTTGTTCTTTCTGCAGGCGCAGGTTTCCTGCAGACCGGTTCCCTCCTTGCCTTTGGCGAGATCTTCAACTTCGCCTTTGACATGCAGGGTGTCGTTCCAAACAACGAGGCCGTTGTCTCTCTGGCACTTGGCGAGTTTGGTCAGGCAACCGCAATCATCATGTGCGTCGGCATGGTCCTGAACATTGTCCTCGCACGTTTTTCTCGCTTTAACTATATCTTCCTCACCGGTCACCACACTCTC
>JABZHE010000072.1:0-5494 GCA_015259025.1 Atopobium sp.
GATGAAGAGATTCAACAGGTAAACCTTGAATGGCGAGAAAAAAATGCGCCCACTGACGTTATTTCACTTGAGGTAGAGCGTCCTGACGATCCCGATTTGGCTCCGGATGAGATGTGTGAGCTCGGCGATATTATTCTTGCCCCTCAATTTATTGCGCGACAGGCAAAAGAATATGGCACTACGGAGGCAGATGAGTTTAGGCTTATGCTTGTTCATGCCATGCTTCACCTGCTTGGATATGACCATATTGAAGATGATGAGGCAGAGGTTATGGAGGCTCGTGAAGACGCCCTTGTTGCTCTGCTTTCAACGGATAGAACTATTGAGCCAGAATAATATCGCCCAGCTCACACATCTCACCAGGAGCCAAATCTGGATCATCAGGTCGCTCTACCTCAAGTGAAATAACGTCTGTGGGCGCATTTTTTTCTCGCCACTCAAGATTTACCTGCTGAATCTCTTCATCGCTGACAATGGAAATGGACACGGTACAGGGGCGCTCTACGCCCTCTTCAGAGAGTACGAGGTTGCAATCGGCTTCAATCTCTTCTACAGAAATTGGGCACTCGACGCCTTCTTCGATCACAATGTCGTACTCGTTATCCACGTTACTCCCCTAGCTGTTTCTTCTCATACGCAGTGTATGCATCAACTATCTTACCAACCAACGTGTGGCGAACAATATCATTTCTATCTAAATCAACAAAAGCAACGTCTTCCAGGTTACCCAACACCTGTCGAGCAACGTCCAGACCACTTCTTCCCACAAGGTCTCGCTGCGTTGCATCACCGGTAATAACAAATTTTGACGAGAAACCCAGGCGAGTCAGAAACATTTTCATCTGCTCAGGCGTGGTATTTTGTGCCTCATCCAAAATGACAAATGCATCGTTCATGGTACGACCACGCATAAATGCAAGCGGAGCAATCTCAACAATTCCCTGTTCAATAAGGTTATTTGCGTACTCCATGGAGGTCATATCAAAGAGCGCGTCATAGAGCGGCCTGATGTAGGGATCAAGCTTTTCTTGAAGTGTTCCCGGGAGAAAACCAAGAGACTCTCCCGCTTCTACAACAGGTCTTACCAGCACAATTCTGCTAATTTGCTGAGATGTTAAAGCAGCAAGTGCCATAGCCACCGCTAGATATGTTTTACCAGTTCCCGCAGGACCAATGCCAAAGGTAATGGAGTTGTTTGCTATTGCCTTTGTATACTCAATTTGACCTTGTGTTTTAGGCTGAATAGCTTTTCCTTTATGGGTAACAAACAGTGTTCGTGTGCCTGTTTGCTCTAAGCTGGCATTTCTTTTTGTGCTATCTAACAGGAGCTTTACATCTTCAAGCGTTGGCCTAGATCCTGATTCAACCATTTGAATCAGGCGAGAAAAAATAAGTGTTAGCTGCTCAATTTCTTGAGAAGTGCCTGACAAAAAGATTGCTTTACCTCTGATTGAAATAAGAGCTGCACATGACGATTCGATTTCTCTGAGCAAACTATCAGCTGGACCCGTCAGATACAAAGGGTCTACTGAATCAGGAATAGTTAAGCGAATCTGTGTTGGCTCCATGTTCCCCCAATTTACAAACGAGTGGCTTTTAGCGTTCCATTAGGTAAAACTTCGTCAAAGCGCATAGCAATAAGCTCATCAAGCTCAATAGTAGGATCAACCTGAACATCAAAAAGACCGCCAGAAATTCCCCTACCAGGATACTGTACCACCACATTATCGCAGGTACCAACAAGCTTCTTAGCAGCATCAAAGCGCATGGCATTACCCAGATCACGCATTTTCTTGGCGCGTTCAGCCATCACCTTTGGATCTACCTGATTTGGAGCGGTAGCCGCAGGAGTTCCAGGTCGCTTGGAGTACCTAAATACGTGCATCTTTGAAAAGCCCATCTGACGACAAAACTCAAACGACTCTTCAAATTCTTTATCAGTTTCTCCAGGAAAACCAACGATAAGATCCGTTCCTAAAGCAATGGTTGGCAGTACCGAACGTGCTTCCTCAACAGCCTTGCGATAAAGCTCTGTCCTATACACCCTGCCCATACGAGCAAGCGTAGCGTCACATCCGGACTGAAGGCAGATGTGCAAGAAAGGTGCAATTCTTCCATTGGAGGCAGCAATTACCTCTACCAAACGAGCATTTACATCTGGTGGCTCAAGAGAAGAAAGCCTCAAGCGGCCAACCTCGGTTTTTTCAAGCACATACTCGAGAAGGTCTGGGAGCCTGAGGGTCTTCTTGCCCTCATCCTCAAGTGAGCCTTATAGCTACCAAGGTTAATTCCCGTAAGAACAACCTCTTGAGCTCCCCTGCTCATAGCATCTTTTACCTGCAAAACAACTTCACGAGGATCAAGAGACTTACCTGCGCCACGTGCTTTCCACACAATGCAGAAGGTGCAACGATTATCGCACCCATCTTGAATTTTGATGCCAGGGCGCGTACGACCTGTTGGAGTAGGCTTGGAGATGACAAGTCCGTCATCGCTCACGGATTCTGGAGCAAAACCTAACTCCTCAAGAACTCTATCTGCAACTTTGTCCTTCTCGGCTTCTACCACAACGTTAGGAGCAAGCGAGGCAAGTTCATCAGCAAATAGACTTGCAACACAACCCGTTGCAACTACAAGAGGAGCTCCTGGCATAAGCGCTGCTTTACGCACTGCTTTTCTCGTCTTAGCCTCAGCTTCTGCGGTTACAGCACATGTGTTGATAACAATTGCCTGAGCTTCATCTTCTTCAACAATGCGACACCCCATGCGGAGCAGAGAGTCTGCCATTAAATCAAGCTCTACGCGATTAACTCTACATCCAAGATTTATGAGCGCAATTCCATGAGCCATTAGCGCCTCTTCTTGGAAGCCTTTTTGGCTTTCTTGTCTTTATGATCAGAAGAATCTACTGCTGTAGAATGCTGATCATGCTGCTCATCTTGAGTTTCTTGAGCTGAGTTTTGTTTACGCTCATCAATAAGTGAGGTGAGTGTATCTAACTGATCTTTGGTCAGTCCTGTTGAAGTCTCAATGTGAACCAGAACGTAAAGGTTCCCACGAGCCTTAGTATGCAAACGAGGCATGCCTTTACCAGCCACGCTTAGCTGCTGGCCATACTTACAACCTGCAGGTATAGAAATCTCAATAGTTTCATCTTTGATAATGCCGTCAATGGTAACGGTAGTACCAACAATTGCCTCAAGAGAATCAACGCTGACCGAAGTAAAGAGATCGTCTCCCCTGCGCTCAAAGTCTTTATGCTGGGAAACCTCAATAGTTACGATGAGGTCACCAGAGGTATCACCCCTGACACCAGCCTCGCCCTTGCCGGTAATTGAAATTGACTGACCAGAATGAACGCCTGCAGGAATTTCAACAGAAACACGCTCATGGTCAGGAGTTCTTCCCTGGCCACCACAGGTCTCACAGGCATGTTCGACTTTTTTGCCTGTTCCTTGGCACTCTGGACATACAGTCTGAGACTGCATCTGACCAAAGACGGTATTTTGAACCTGAACTACCGTGCCCGTACCGTGACAACGTGGACAGTCCTCAATCTTTCCATCTTCGCCTAAACCGGTGCCGTTGCAGTCATCGCAGGTAGAAAGTCTGGTATAGGCTACTGTCTTTGTAACACCCGCAGCAGCCTCTTCCAAAGTGATAGAGAGTCTAATTCCCATATCACTACCACGAGTACGCTGAGCAGCGCCGCGACCACCATGACCGCCGCCAAAGAAAGAGTCAAAGATATCTCCAAAGCCGCCAAAACCACCGCCAAAGATATCTGACATATCCACATAGCCGCCACCAAAACCGGATGGACCATTAGGATCTCCATAACGGTCATAGTTAGCACGTTTTTGCTCATCTGACAGCACAGAATAAGCTTCGTTTACCTCTTTAAACTTCTCTTCTGCATGAGGATCATCAGAAACATCAGGGTGCAGCTTTCTTGCCAGCTTTAGAAAAGCTCGCTTGATTGTTTTTTGGTCTGCATCACGAGCAACACCTAAGAGCTCGTAGAAGTCTTTCTTCTCTGCCACGCTTACTAACTCTCCCCTTGTAAAACCTAAAACTTAAATTCCCATATAGCCGACATGGCCTAATCCGGCCGTACAAGCATACAAAGTCATAATAATAATTGAGTAGAAGGCACCGTTGATAATTCCCGAAACAAAGGCATTTGCAAAACTTCTCCACCAGCCAGCGTTCATCTTGACGCCATCTGCAAGAACGTTTCTCACGCCAAATATCAAAAGCGGAATCAACACAATGGCAAATAGTGGTGATTGTAAATTAAGTGCCACAAATACAAGAAGCATTGCAGTTATACCTGTGATACGAGCTCCCGCGCGTTGGCGGAACGTCAACTGCTCTGAAGGAACCTTAATATTTACGATAAAATCACCAGTTGCAGAACAATTAGTTCCTGCATTTCCCATTCCAGGTACTCTGACCTGGTCACCATCATGTGAATTAGCTGGTACATCAACCATAATTTCACTTGCAGACAAAACACGTCCAGAACCACCACAAACGTCGCATGGGTCCTGTACAACGTGTCCAGCGCCTTCACACTCTGGACAGTCAACTCTAAACTTACCAACTCCAAAAATGGAAGAAAGATCAATGTCAATATGGCCCGTTCCATGGCAGGTAGGACAGGTAGTTGCCTCGGCTTTATGCTGAGATCCCTTACCAGCACAAGCATCACAAGTAACAAAGCGCTGATACGTGATGCCTTTCTTAACGCCATTTTTAGCGTCTGTATCATTCAGCGTTAAGTCGTAGACAATATCTGCGCCAGTCTGAGGCTTGTATGCACGAGAGCGCTTTTGAGATCCAGTGGTCCAATTATTAAAGTTGATATCACCAAACGGGAAGCCGCCCTCAAAAGGAGAACCCCCATAGGCAGATCCACCGGGATAACCAGAAGGACCATAGCCGCCGCCATAGAAAGAGCCACTTCTCATTGCGTCATAACGACGGCGTTTCTCGGCATCTGACAGAACAGCATATGCCTCAGAAACCTCTTTAAAACGCTCTTCAGCATCGGGCTCTTTATTGATGTCTGGATGAAGCTTACGAGCTTTAGTTTGAAAAGCTTTTCTAATTTCTTCAGCTGTCGCGGACTCAGAAACACCAAGGATGGCGTAGTAGTCCTTTTCGTTCATAGCAGCCATGAAATCTCTCCGATTCAACCCATAACTAAATCTGCATCATGAGAACGTTTGAAAGTGTACCCACTTGTTTTGAAGTTAATGCAGCACAAACACACTACAGACGTAAATCCCAAAGACGCCCATAGAGCTCGTTTCCAAGCAGCCAGCCCTTCTCGGTAGGTCTATAGGTTTTTGCGCCATCTAAAGCATCTGCATAAACGCAGTCCAACAAACCGTCATGAACGCACAAATCAAGCACGTCTTGTAGACGCGACGCGCCAAATACCAGCTCAGACTCAACCAAAAGCGCAGGCGAAATTGGTTCCATAAGG
>JABZHE010000073.1:0-5476 GCA_015259025.1 Atopobium sp.
GAGTGATGGTATCGCCTACATATGCCGAGGTACCTGCACCCGTAAAGACCACGCGGGTACGACGACCCTCGCCAAGATTGCGAGCACGCTCGACAAACTCTTTAATTGCAGAAAGGTTCTCCTGATAAATGCCAAAGGTAGATACCCAAAGCTCAGGCTGCTGCTTAATCTCGGCAGTTGTAATATGAGCGCCTAGTGCCTTTAGCTCTTCTTGGCTCTTCTTAAACATTGATATCCCTTCTCACAGCTATTTAACTGCGTGTATGTACAATTTTGTATCTAAACTGATCCGCACGAGCCACGCTTAGTGTGAACTCAACAATGATATTTCTGTCATTGTACGTGGTGCGTGTGAGACTCAAAACAGGCGAGCCTTCAGAAATTTGCAATAAAGTGGCGTCATCCGAGCGAGCAATTGAAGCCTTGAACTCCTCTTCTGCTACACCAATCTTTATGTTGTAGTCTTCTTCAAAAATTTGGTAGAGAGATTTTTGCTCAACATCATGAGCAGTAAGCGAGAAAAACTGTGAAACTGGAAGATACGTTACTTCCAGCATCATAGGCACGTCATCGGCACTTCTTAAACGCTTGATGCGGAAGAGTTTCTCGCCAAGAATAACGTGCATATGCTGGGCTAAGAACTTATTAGCCTCAATAGTGTCAAACTCCAGAATAGTTGTCTTAGGAACGCGACCTAACTGACGCTGCTGGTCAGTAAAGCTATAGCCGCCCATAAGGTCTGTTGCACGTTCAGAAACGTCTGCAACAAAGGTACCGCGGCCACGCTGACGATAAATGAGCCCCATGTGTTCAAGCTCTTGCAGTGCAAGTCTTACCGTGGTGCGAGAAAGACCATAGGAATCGGAGAGCTCTCGCTCAGAAGGAAGTGGATCGTCTGGATCCATCTCGTTCTCAATACGATAGCGCAGCATGTTTGCTAGCTGCTCGTAGAGTGGCTGTCTTCCCATAAACGCTGTCATCAAAACTCTCCTATAAAAGACGGGTGCCCACTAAGTGGACACCCGTCGCACTTACTTAACCCCAAATATATGGGAGAACGCCAAAGCCAGAACCAAGGAGTGCAATTACCAGAAGCAGGCAGATGCACATAATTGGAGTCCAGTTACGCTTTGCCATGAGGTAATACAGGCAAAGGGTAAGAGCCAGTGGGATAAGCTTTGGGCAAACGCCGTCGAGGATCTTCTGGATGTCAATGGAGACAGGAGAAGTGACTTCCTCGCCAACAGTTACCAGGTTAACACCGTTGCCAACTGGAGCAATAGCAGTGGTGCCATCCTTGCCGTCAGCAGTCTTGCCGCCGATGAACTTAACGGACTCAGGATTCTTCTTGTAGTCAGAATAGGAGCCCTCAGCAAAGAGTGCCTTGTCATACTGACCAGAAGCAAGCTGCTCGTCAGAAAGAGTTACCTGAGAAAGAACAACACTGTGTGTCTCACCGTTAGGGATGTTTGCGCCAGCGCCAAGCTTGGTTCCGCCATAGCAGACAACCAGGCAGCCAACAACAAAGACGCCCAGGATAGAAGCAGCACGAGTGAACTCTTTTGCGTTCTCGGTGAGCAGAGTAATTGCGTCAGTACCCATCTTGTAAGAAAGGTTCATCAGCCAATAACGTACAGCAAACTGTGCGATGTTGAAGATGATAAGGAACAAGAATGGTGCAAAGACATTGCCAGAAATTGCCATGTTAGAGGTAATACCAGCAGTAATTGGAACAAGGGTGAACCAGAACAGTGCGTCACCAATGCCGCCCAGAGGACCCATTGCAGAAACGCGGACTGCACGAATGGTTGGGATATCCAGCTTGTTCTGCTCAAGGGAGAGAACAATACCCATAACAAAAGTGACCAAGAATGGGTGGGTGTTGTAGAACTCAAGGTTGTGACTCATGGAAGCAGCAAGGTCATCCTTGTTGTCGCCGTGAATCTTCTCAAGACCAGGGAGGATACCGTAGAGCCAACCAGCTGCCTGCATTCTCTCGTAGTTGAAGGAAGCCTGCAGGAACAGGGAGCGCCATACCATCTTGTTGAGCGTCTTCTGATCAAGTGGCTCAGCAGGAGTGGTGTTCTGATAGGTATCAGGAATATTAAATGCCATCTTCGAAGTCACCTCCAGCAACAACAGCAGGAGCAGCATTCTTCATCTTGGTCTGGAGCTGGTAATCCCAGAATGCGATACCAAAGCCGATAAGAGCAAGAAGCAGAAGTGCTGGACCAGAGAGCTCAGGAATGCTGATAAATACGATTGCAGCTGCAAAGCCCATGAGGAAGAAGCCCCAAAGCTCGCGAGAAACCATAACCTTCAGCAGGATTGCAAAGCCGACGAAGCGCATCATGCCACCAGCGACGGACAGTGCATTCATGAGCCACTTTGGAATTGCAGTGGTGATCTGAGTGCCAAATGCAGCACCACCCAGGAAGAACAGGGTAACAATGACACCAAAGAAAAGACCAAGGGCAGCCATTGCGCCGTAGTTAATACGAGCAATTCCCTTAGGATCGGCCTTCTCGGCGTATGCATCAGCAGTTGCCATTACAGGGGACATAATGGTAAAGATGATGGTTACTGCATACTGACCAAGCAGAGAGAATGGAATTGCTGCAGCTACAGCGGCCATTGGCTCAAGCTTAGTAGTGATTGCAAAGACTGCAGACATAATGCCGCCGATAACAGCGTTAGGTGGCTGAGCACCACCAACAGGCATGTTGCCGATGGTCATAAGCTGATAAGTACCACCAACAATGAGACCAGTCTGAACGTCACCAAGAATCAAACCAACCAAAAAACCAGTTACGATTGGCTGGTAAAGAGACTCGAGGAAACTAAACTGATCGATGCCAGCGATAAACGCAACGATGAAAATTAATAACACCTGAATAGGGCTAACATCCATCTTAACTCCTCCTTTCAAACACACCATAACTACCGATGACGATGATCGGCAGACTATCCGAATACCTTTGCCAACCTGCTAGAAACGTTGCACCATTGCAACTTTTTGTAATCTCTACCAGGAAGTTGCGCGCAAAACTTACTCGAATAGCTTTGAGATATCCTCGACCGGGGTCGTAGGAACACGCCTAATCTCTAGAGTCACCCCCAATTCCTGAAGCTCACGAAAGGCAGCGACGTCCTTATCGTCTACCGCCACACTTGTGGCGACCTGTCGCTTTCCCTCAGCCATGTGCATATTGCCGATGTTCACCTTTTTGATAGGAACACCGCCCTTGACCAGAGTGAGGACATCCTCTGGATTCTCGGCAACTAAGAAAATGTGCTGGCTCGCAGAAGCCTTGTGAATAACATCGATAGTTTTCTGAAGCGTAAAGTACCTGGTTGCAACGCCGCTAGGAGCTGCCATGTCCATAAGACCCTGACGCATTTTATTTCCTGCAACCTCGTCATTAGCAACAAGGATGAGGTTTGTACCAAGGGTGCCGTTCCACTGAGTAGCAACCTGGCCATGAATCAAACGATTATCGATTCGAGCAAGCTTGATATCTGGTTCTCCCATAACAAGTTCTCCTCTCTTTGCACGCATTTTTTACGTGCTATCTGCGATTTTCATCGCACTACTCGCAACTTGCGCTGCGTGTTTTACTGCAAATTTATTTATTGTTGGAAACGCTGATTAATGCCCAACGATCCAACGTAATAACCACATTTGGAGCAAACTCAACATCTACTGTTTCTTTTTTGACGTTTTTAACTACGCCATACATTCCGCTGTTAGTCTTAACTTTCTGACCTGCATGAAGATTCTTCAGAAACTCTGAAGTTGTTCCTGCCTTTTTAGAAGAAGCTCTCCAAACAAAGAAGGAATAAATAAGGCCCAAAATTACCAAGAACGCGAGAAGAACAATGGATGAAGCAAGAATGTTCTCTGCTAGATTTGCCATGTACATCTCCTTAACTCAACAACAAAACGCTACTTAAATACCATCGTCTCCGAAGATGTCATCTTCTGGCTCAACCTCAAGCTCAAGACGCTTATGAACAACTCCCTGGCTACCAGCTAAAACAGCAGTATCAACCAGCTCTTCAAGAGAGGTATCTGCCATGCGGCTACCAAGTGTTTCAAGAAGCATAGGAAGGTTTGTGCCGGTAACAACTTCTACGTTTGAATAACTCTGAGCAATAATCATTGCCTGATTAAAAGGTGTTCCGCCAAGCAAATCGCAGAAAACCAGCACACCGTCAGTAGTGTCAAGAAGATCGGAAATTGTTGCAGCAAGAGTTTCTGGGTATGTTGCAGCACCGGCTTCAATAAAAGGAACGGGAACAAAAGCTTCTTGCTCACCAGCAATCATCTTTAAAGCATCAGCAAGACCGTTTGCAAAAGTTCCATGACCAGTTAAAACGCAACCTACCATGTCAAACTCCTTTCGAAGAGTTGGAAACTATCTGGGGAGCTACGCGGAAAACTAGGGGTGTTGAAGCTTTCTCAAAGTGGTAGATACCAGATAACAACCTAACATAAGTATAGTCTAGTGAGCATCTTGAGATGTGTACGTTAACAATCGCCGGTTTAACGGTACTATTTTTACCGTAAACGGTACGAGTATTGTTATTTTCGCAGGTAGATATATGGATAAATTGTGATGGCGTACTAAAAAATTAGAACTTTTCCTGAAAAATCAGAAGTTCTTATAACGTATCTTTATACGTAATAAATGTAGTAAACAACCCTAAAATCCTGCTCAAATACAGCGAAAAAATAAAATTGGTATTAAGAAATTATGTACTGGTATCTTTTTTTATAACATCTAAAGAAAAGTTTCTTGATGGCGCTTTGGTTAAATAGATTCAACTTAATTCCATTTGCAGTGACAAAGATTCATAGTGTTTCTCGCTCCTGCTATTCTCTAGGCACTCATCGTGCACTGTCTTTTTGACGAGGTGATATGCGTGATTGTTACTGTAACACTCAATGCATCCATTGATAAGGCGTACTACCTGGATTCTCCTGTTGTAGATGGAACCGTGCATAGAGTCTCGGTAGTAGATAACAGCGCGGGCGGCAAAGGTCTTAACGCCTCACGAGCCATTACCACCCTTAATTACCCCGTATGTGCCACAGGATTTGTAGGTGGCAATAACGGTAGATACCTTGTTGAGCTGGCTCATAAAGATGGTATTACCAGTGATTTTATTTATACCGAGCAAGAGACTCGCTCATGCATTAATATCCTGGAGCCAAGCAGGCAATCAACTGAGTTTTTAGAGCCTGGTCAGCCTGTTCTTCCTGAGGAATTCCTTGCTTTCAAGGCAAAACTTGTGCAGCTTACCAAAGAAGCTGAGGTTGTCACCTTTAACGGCAGTATTCCAAAAGGAATTTCTGCTGCTAACTACAAAGAGCTCATTGAAGAGACCATGGCTGCTGGTGTGCCTTGCATTGTAGATGCCTCAGGTACACTGCTCACCTCCTGTGTTGATGCCCTTCCTACCATGATCAAAC
>JABZHE010000074.1:0-5398 GCA_015259025.1 Atopobium sp.
CCCTTCTTTATCTGGTCAGAAACGCGAGAGTGATATGAGTCATACGTTGAATTAGCTCCGGTGTCATCGCCCCAGATTTCCTTCTCGTGCTCTATATCGCCGAGAAGAGCCTGCAGCTCAACAAGCCTGTTTGAAACGGACTTGAGGTCAAGCGTGGTTGCAGAATCGGTATCGTTAAAGCTGTTTGCAGCAAGTCTGCGCTTGTAGTCGGCCTCGAACCAGTCGCGGATGCGCTTCTGCCCATCCGAAATTGAGCTGTTTAGGATGTTAACGCCCGAGTCGTCGGTGCCGTTAGGAAGACGGAACTGGCCGTTTTTCTGGTCACCGGTGATTTGCTCTGCGATTTGATCAAGTTTTTCGTATTGATTGAGGAGCTCAACGCGGCTGCTATCGCTGCTTGGATTGACGCCAACGCTTTCAATCTGCTCTTGATAGCTGGCAATACGCTGTTGAACGGCACTGCGCTTGGCTGCGTCGTCTTGATGGGATTGGAAAACCCAAGCAACGGCTAATGCGCCTACAACCAGGACAGCTGCAAGCAGGCCAAAGACAACTTTGCGGAGTGCGTCCGAGCCGTCCTTGGTTTGCTTGCGTTCAACGGAGCTAGGTCCGCTTGAAACGACGGTGAACTGCGATGGGTCAAAATGTGAAATCGCAGTTGAATCAAGGTCGTCAGAGGTGAAGACGTTGATGCGGTCAGGGTCGTTGATGAAGGTTGTAGGCTCTTCGGCTGCAGCGCTGGGGTCTGCGATAATGGTGGGATCGGCACCTGCGACGGCGTCCGGGTCAACGACAGTGGTTGGATCGAGTTCAGCGGCAGCGCCGGTGCCAGCGCCCGCAACAACGGTAGGCGCCTCATCTGGGGAGATGTAGGAGTCGTCAGCTGTAGCCTCGAGGAGTGAGGTTTCTGCAGCAGCTGCGTCTTCGTCATCTGCTGGGTACTCTGCTAGGACGGTTGCATCCGGATCGGCTACGTCTGAGTTGGTTGCGGTATCAACTGGATCGTCAGCCTCTGCTGGTGCGATAACCTCGGTGGCTGCGATGGAGTTGTCGGGTGCGGTTTCTGGTGCAGGTTCTGTAGACTCGGCGAGCGCATCGGGTTTCTCGACGTCCGCGACATCAGCGATGTCCACGACGTCCGAAAGCTTCTGTCCGCAGTTGGAACAGAACTTTGCGTGCTTGCCAATTTCAGCTCCGCAGTTGGGGCAATTCATAGAGTCGCTCCTTAAATCGCCAGTTAGACTCAGTGGCTTTTCATTACACTGGGTTACTATTGTAGCGTTAACAGGAGAAACGCCAAAATGTTTTTAGTTTTAAGGGCGGCTACGCGCGTTTAGTGACACGCGATGTAGATCCGCTTCGCGTGTTCAGGCCCGCTGCTTAGAGCAGAGAAACGCCTGCTTCTGCACAGCGGTCTTCGGTCTGCTTGTCCCAGATAGATGCCTGCACCTCTCCGACGTGCGCTTTTTCTAGCAACAGCATACAGAGACGGCTCTGACCGATGCCGCCGCCGATGGTAAAGGGCAGCTCACCGTCAATGAGCATCTTGTGGAACGGCAGCTCAAGGCGGTCCTCGCATCCAGCAATTGCCAGCTGTGACTTAAGCGCCTCGGCGTCAACGCGGATGCCCATACTGCTGATTTCAATCGCAGAGTCCAGGGTCTCATCCCAGAACAGCAGGTCACCGTTGAGTGACCAGTCGTCGTAGTCGGGGGACCTAAAGTCGTGAGGCTGGCCGGAGTTCAGGGTGCCGCCAATACCCACGATAAACGTGGTTGGATGCTCGCGAACAAACAGATCTTCTCGCTGTTTAGGCGTCTGGGTAGGGTAGAGGTCCTCCAGCTCCTGCGAGGTCACGAAAGTGACTTCGCGACTGAGCTGCGTGTTAAGCTGGGGATAGTGCCACTTGAGCTCGTCGAGGGTGCCGCAAATTGCCTCAACAATGCGACAAACCGCGTCCTCTAGCGTATCGGTGTTGCGCTCGTCTTGCGTGATGATGCGCTCCCAGTCCCACTGGTCCACGTAAATGGAGTGCAGGTTATCGGGCTGTTCGTCGCGACGGATAGCGTTCATGTCACAGACCAGGCCGCGACCAACGGCAAAGTTGTAGCGCCAGAGTGCATAGCGCTTCCATTTTGCGAGCGACTGAACCACCTCGGCGGTCTTGCCCACGTTTGGCAGGTCAAAGGCAACAGGATGCTCAACACCATTGAGGTTGTCGTTCATGCCGGTAAGCGGATCACCAATCAGCGGAGCGGTGACGCGCGACAGCTTCAGCGCGGCGCACAGCTTGGTCAGAAACACGTTCTTGACCTGCTCAATTGCTTTCTGCGTATCGTAAAGCGAAAGGCTTGAACGGTAGCCCTCGGGAATCTTGGTCATGTGGTCTCCTTGCAAGAGAGCGCTAAAAATTTGATTGCGCTGATTTTGCCTTCTTTCCACAACCCTTTGGCGAGAAACCCGTGTGATTTAACCGTTTTGTCAAAAAGAGTAAATAGTATGCACGCTACTTTTAATGCAAGGTAACTTCTCTGTCTTGATTAGTAAGAAATGGCAGTTTTGTTCTGGGACAGCGTAAATTAGGCATGCTTTCCAGAGTGACAATTGCCTTAGTGTCCACTTTGTTGGACACGTGAAATCTTATGAGTATCTAGATTTGTTGCAACAGAGAAAGGAGTTGTAATGGGTCTTGATGCATTTGTTCGTTGCAGGTGTTTTGAAGAGGGAAAACTTAAACCCGGTCCAATACCTTTTGAAGACCTTTACATTGATGATGAAGACTACATCAGCTCAAAGTTTTTAGATCAAAAGCGTAAAGAGCTTAGCTCTGAACAGTTTAGGGAACGTTATGGAGACCTAGAGAGTGATTTTCTCGATTGGATGGATAGTGCCTGTGAGCATGAGTATGGAGAAATTTGTTCTGAAAGAGTTGGTAATTTTTGTGGCTTGTTAAGCATTGATGCCGTTTTAAGTTCAGATGAGGGTGAGTCAAAGTATCCGTTATTAAATAACATGCTTCCTGATGGCAATGGTGGTCTCTATCCTGTTGAAAAAGCACAGCCTACTCTTGATGAACTTGATAGATTCATAGAAGAGCATTCAAAGATCCCGGGATATCAGCTCATTGATGAGGAGACGAATAAAGTTCTTATTTCCTGTGCGGTGGATGACGGTTTTTGTCTTTACAGTGACAAATATATTGATTATGGATTTACAGAAGACACAATGTATTTCCATCAGCTTAAGCCTTCACGTATATTTTACGCTGACCATTTTTGTCAGATTCCAGCTGATGATTTTGAGCAGACGCATAAGGTGGTTGTTTTTTGCGATGAACCAAATAACAGTGCGTCAAACTTTAAAATGACTTTACCAGGTCCGATTGATAGTGAATTAGACAATTCTGTTTTAAGAAGCTTTTCTGTTCAAAAGGCAACTTTAGACTTCAAAGAAACCGGTCATTTTTGGAGGCTAAATAAAATCAGGAACCTCCTTGTAGCATCTATAGAAACAAAACATCCTATTTGTTGGTGTTAAAACATATAGGCTGCGTTATCTGATTGTGGTCTGATATCGTGCTGTCCATAAAAAAGAGGGCCATCACCAGACAGCCCTCTTCGCGTTTGCGCTGGCGAGAAGAACGCTGCACTTGAACGATCTTCTCGCCAGATGTTGATCTTAGTAGGTAGGGTTCTCTACCTCAACCTTGTCGACCTCCTGGAAAGGAGCAAGGGTTGAGACCATAACGATTGGCTCGTCGTAAGGGTTATTGACGTAGTGGACCTCGCCGGGCTCAATGTGGATGAAGTCGCCAGCCGAGAGGGTGTGGACCTCGCCGTCAACCACAATGTCAATCTTACCCTGGAGGATGTGGAAGTTCTCCTCCATGATGTTGTGGTAGTGGGCCTGGAAATCCTGGCCTGGCTGGAACTGGACCATGGCATAGTTCATGCGGGGGCCCTTCATCAGGTACTTAGGGCCGTGATCTCCGCACCTATACTCAAAATCGTTCTCGTTGACAATAAACATCTTGCTTTCCTTTCAGGCGCAACTTGTACTGCGACCAAACGTTCTTTTTGCGTGCCACGCGTAACCGCGGCGCGGTGGAGTCCCGGCGTTTACAGACCAGGTGCTCTCCACATGCTCTTGACCTTGCCCTCTTCTGCAAGTTCAAGCTGACTCTTGTAAACATCCTTCCACTGGACATAGAGCTGGTCGTAAACAGCCTTGTTGTCTGGGTTGGGGGAGAATGTCTTATCCCATTTAACAACGCGCTTTGCACCCTCAGCGATGCTTGGGTAGATGCCCACACCGTAGCCTGCAAGAACAGCGGCGCCCAGAGCAGTTGCCTCTTTGACCTCTGGAATGCGAACGTTCTTGCCGGTAACGTCGGCAACAATCTGTGCCCACAGAGAACACTTGGAAGCGCCACCTGCAAAGATGAGCTCGCTTGGCTCATTGCCCGTAGCTTCTTTGACCAGTTCAATATGGCCGCGGACGAGAAGGGCGGTGTTCTCCAAAATTGCGCGATAGAAGGTGTACTTATTGAAACGCTCTGGATCAAGCTCAAAGTTGGTGAACGTTGGGCTTGCGTGGATCCAGTGGATGTAGTTCATAACGTCACTGAAGCAGCAAAGCATACCGTGGCTACCAGCAGGAATCTCTGCAGCGCGCTCGTTCATGACCTCATACACGTCATCAATGCCGCGCTCTTTTGCTTCGGCCTTTTCTGCCTGGCAGAAGCCGTCACGATACCAACGCATAACCAGACCAGGCTTGAATGCCAGAGCTTCGTACTGCCAAATCTGTGGAATAGCGTGGCAGTTTACACGGACGCGATAATCTGGGTCTGGAGTGCTCTTATCGGTGTTGAACTCGTACTGCCAGAAGCTACCACCAAAAACGCCAGCCTGGCCAGGCTCGCAAGCGCCAACGCCAATCATGCCCAGCTGGCAATCGCCGCCGCCGACAACAACAGGGGTGCCCTCGGCAAGGCCCGTCTCTACTGCGGCGTCTGCAGTTACAGTGCCAAGAACTTCTCCGCACTCGATAACCTGGCCAAAGAGATCATCACGAAGACCGCACTCCTTTGCAATCTCCGGATCCCAGGCGCGTTCTTCCAAGCTCATGATGCCGGTGGTGCTGCCGTTTGATGGCTCAACCGCCAGAATACCGGTGAGCTTGTAAGCAAGCCAGTCGTTGAACATGCCAATCTTGGCTGCCTTGTTGTAGATCTCTGGCATCTTGTTCTTAACCCAAAGAAGACGAGGCAGAGCACCTAGTGCATAGGTTTGACCACTCTTCTGGTAAATCTTCTTCTCAAGCTCTGGATCCATATCAATGAGCTGCTTGACCTCATCGACACTTCGGGCGTCAACGTTAGCGCATGCCCAAATCT
>JABZHE010000075.1:0-5360 GCA_015259025.1 Atopobium sp.
CTGCTGGATAAGCTGCGCCATCATACGGTGATAGTGAACGCAAAGCTCGAAGCGCAGTTCAGGCGCAATGTAGCTCACGGACTGGAACGTGCCATTAACGTTGAGCAACCTAATGGGCGTACCGTCGGCGTCTTCGGAGTCAAAAATCATCGTGAGACCAAATTTTGTGCGCGTCACAAAAACGCCTCGAGCACGCAGAATTAACAGAAGTAGCTGGTAAATGCCAATAATGGCAAGCCCTGCAACGGTCGACCAGATAAAAAATGTCCAAAAATCATGTAAGACCATGTTAATTCCTTGTTAGTAAGGTTTCCCTCGGTTATACTAGCCGATACGGCGTTTTTTCTGAACGCTTTTACAGGAAAAGATTTTCTGGGGGTTTATATGATTTTAGGACTTGGTATTCCTGAGCTTCTGATTATTGTTGTCATTGTTATGGTTCTCTTTGGACCTAAGAACCTTCCAAAGCTCGGCAAGGCTGTCGGCGAGACCGTCAAGAGCGTTCGCGAGGGCATGGAGTCTGAGACCAAGGAAGAAGCCAAGGAGCCAGAGGCTGAGGTCGTTGAGGACGAAGAGTCCAAAAAGGCTGAGTAACCCCATCTCACACGTATAGACCGACTGACCCATCAACAGAAAGAACACGATGGACACTACTAAAGAGATTGTACTTACCCCAGAAGGCCGTCAGAAGCTTGTCGATGAGCTGGCTTATCGTGAGGGCGAGAAGCACGATGAGATTGTTGAGCGCATCAAAGAGGCCCGTGGTTTTGGTGACCTTTCTGAGAACTCCGAGTATGACGCTGCAAAAGAAGAGCAGTCTCATAACGAGTCTCGCATCAACGAGATTCGTCAGATTCTCTCTGTCGCAAAGGTTGTCGAGGGCGGCAGCAAGCGCAACGTCACCGTTGCAATCGGCACAACCGTCGAGCTTGCTGATGCAAAAGGCAAGACAACTAAGTATGTAATTGTTGGTACTACTGAGACTAACTCCCTTGAGCACAAGATCTCTAACGAGTCCCCAGCTGGCGAGGCTCTTATTGGTCACAAGAAGGGCGACGAGGTTGAGTTCACCACGCCAAACGGCAAGGTGAAGAAGTACACCATTACCTCTATTACTCGCTAGACTGGCACAAAAGATTTTGGTCGCCCCGTGTCTGTCTGGCGCGGGGCGTTTTTACGTGGAGGATACATGTCCGAAGTAGAGAACAACATCGCTGGTAGCTCGGCTGCCGCTGAGAATGCTGCTGCAACCGCCGCCGATGCAACCGAAGCCACCCCAGAGGCTTCCATCAACGACGAGCGCGCGCAGCGCAAGGCCCGTCGCCAGGCACTGCTTGACGCCGGCGTTGACCCATACCCAATCAAGTCCACCGTCACTGCTCACGTCGCTGAGCTGGAGGAGCGCTACGCTGACCTCGAGGACGGCCAGACTGGCGAGGAAGTCTATTCCGTGGCCGGCCGCGTCCGTGCCATCCGCAACCAGGGCAAGATCGCGTTTGTCGTGGTAGAGGACTACACCGGCCAGATTCAGCTTTTCTGCCGCATCAACAACCTTGACGAGAAGAACTGGGAGCTCCTGGGTCTTCTCGACCTTGGCGACATCATCGGCGCAACCGGCGCCATCATGCGCACTCGCCGCGGCCAGCTTTCCCTGGCAGTCACCTCGCTGGAGGTCCTCTCCAAGTCGCTGCGTCCTCTGCCTGAGAAGTTCCACGGCCTCACCGACCGCGAGGTTCGTTATCGCCAGCGCTACGTTGACCTCATCATGAACCCCGAGGTTCGCGACGTGTTCCGCAAGCGCTCCCAGATCATCTCCATCATCCGCCAGTTCATGGAGGCAGACGGTTACATGGAGGTCGAGACCCCTGTTCTTCAGGAGATTCTTGGCGGCGCAAACGCAAAGCCGTTCATTACGCACTACAACGCTCTGAACACCGAGAACTACCTGCGCATTGCAACTGAGCTTCCGCTGAAGCGCCTGCTTGTTGGCGGTCTTGAGCGCGTCTACGAGCTTGGTCGCCAGTTCAGAAATGAGGGCACCGACCTCACACACAACCCAGAGTTCACCTCTATGGAGGCATACGCTGCCTACTCTGACCTGGCCGGCATGCGCGAGCTGTCCCAGAACCTCTTCCAGGAGATTGCCCGCAAGGCTTGCGGCTGCGAGGAGGGCCACGAGGTCATCACCTATCAGGGCACCGAGGTTGACCTATCCGGCAACTGGCGCGTTGCGTCCCTGGCAGAGATTGCGTCCGAGGTCACCGGCGAGGAGCTCTCCATTGACACCCCTGTCGAGAAACTCCGTGCAGTCCTGGACCGTTACGAGATTGAGTGGAACCCAGAGTGGCAGGCCGGCAAGCTGTTGTTTGAGATCTATGACGAGCTTGGTGAGAAGAGCATCGTAAACCCAACCTTTGTCTGCGATTATCCTGCAGAGGTTTCTCCGCTCACTAAGCGCAAGGCAGATGATCCTCGCCTGACCGACCGCTTTGAGCTCATTATCTGCGGCGCCGAGTACGCAAATGCATACTCCGAGCTCAACGACCCTGTTGACCAGGAGGAGCGTTTTGCTGCCCAGATGGAGGCCAAGCGCCAGGGTGACGAAGAGGCCATGGAGTACGATTACGACTTCATCCGCGCACTTGAATACGGCATGCCACCAGCAGGCGGCATCGGCTACGGCATTGACCGCATGATGATGCTCTTCTGCGATCAGCCTTCTATCCGCGACGTCCTTCTCTTCCCACAGCTCAAGCCTGAGAAGCGCTAAGAGCTTGGGAGCTTAGCTGCCCCACGCAGCACACAAACGCATCAGCCCGGTATCCGCTCGTTGCAGGTACCGGGCTTTTTGTGTGGTTCGTACGGAGGAGAAAAATCCAACGCGAGTCGTATGTTTGCAGAGCCTTCTGATGGGTATAAATCAGAAATATATAGAGAGTTTTGAGAGGTTTCAGCACATGTTTGATAAATTCACTGACAGAGCGCGTAAAGTCATGAGCTTGGCTCAGGACGAGGCTCGCGGTCTTGGCCAGATGTATGTTGGTACCGAGCACCTGCTACTTGCTCTTATCAAAGAGGGGGAGGGCATTGCTGCTCAGGCTCTGGCTAAGTTGGAGGTCTCGTATGATGAGGCCCTAGCAACCGTAAAAGAGCTCACCACGGGCGCAGGAGACCCTATTCCTGGCGGCCACATTCCGTTTACTCCGCGCGCAAAACGCGTGCTTGAGGACGCGTACAGAGAAACCATGACCCACGGTCAAAGCTATATTGCAACAGAACACCTGCTCTTGGGCATTGTATCCGAGGGTAACGGTCGTGCTATGGATGCCCTGCGTACCATGGGTGTCTCGGGCGACGCCGTAAGAAACGCTGTTGATGAGCTGGTCGCTCAGACTCCAGAAGATACACCTGCTGGTCCTCGTATGGCAGAGCCTCGTATTGAGGGCGGCATCTTTGGCATGCCTGTTGGCGCTGGTCAGATGCGCCCTAACGCAAACGACGACGCTTCCATGTTGGAGCAGTTTGGCCGCAACCTTACTAAGCTCGCTGCAGATAAAAAGCTTGACCCTGTCATTGGCCGTGACCGCGAGATTGAGCGTGTCATGCAGGTTCTTGCCCGTCGCCAGAAGAACAACCCACTTATCCTGGGAGATCCCGGCGTTGGTAAGACTGCCATTGTTGAGGGTTTGGCTCAGCTCATTGCATCCGGCAACGTTCCTGACATTCTGCGCGGAAAGCAGGTCTGGACGCTTGACCTGGCAAGTCTGGTAGCTGGTTCTAAGTATCGCGGTGAGTTTGAGGACCGCATGAAGAAGGTTGTTGCTGAGCTGGAGAAATCCAAGAACGACATCCTCTTCATCGACGAGATTCACACCGTCATTGGCGCCGGTTCCGCAGAAGGCTCCATCGATGCCGCATCCATCTTGAAGCCACCGCTGTCTCGTGGAGAAATCCAGGTCATCGGCGCAACTACGGCAGAAGAGTACCGTAAACATGTCGAGAAGGACGCTGCATTTGAGAGGCGTTTCCAGCCAGTCAACATCGGCGAGCCAAACAACGACGACACCATTTCTATCATCCACGGTCTTCAGGACCGCTACGAGAAGCACCACCACGTCCACTACACTGAGGCTGCAATCAAGGCTGCTGTTGCGCTTTCGAGCCGCTACATCCAGGACCGTTTCCTGCCAGACAAGGCAATTGACGTCCTCGATGAGGCCGGCGCTCGCGCACGCATCCACAAGATGAGTCTTCCGCCAGAGATTGCCCAGGTAGACGCAGATCTTCTCCGCGTTCGTACCCAGAAGTCTGAGGCAGCAAGCGCACAGGAGTTTGAGCAGGCAGCTCGTCTGCGTGACCAGGAGAAGTCCCTGGTAGCAGAGAGGGATCGCCTGGAGACTGAGTGGCGTGAGCAGCTGGACAAGAATATCGTCACCGTTGACGAGGACGATATTGCAAAGGTTGTCTCCGGTATCACTGGCGTTCCTGTTTCCAACCTTACCGAGACTGAGGCTTCAAGGCTGCTTCGTACAGAAGACATCCTTCACCAGCGCGTTGTTGGTCAGGATGAGGCTGTTGTTAAGGTTGCAAAGGCAATCCGCAGAAGCCGCAGTCCTCTCAAGGATCCTAAGCGTCCTGGTGGTTCCTTCATCTTCCTTGGCCCTTCCGGCGTAGGTAAGACTGAGCTTGCAAAAGCTCTGGCAGAGTTCCTGTTTGGCTCCGAAGACGCCCTGCTTTCTTATGACATGTCCGAGTACATGGAGCGTCACACCGTAGCTAAACTGGTTGGTGCTCCTCCAGGATACGTGGGCTACGATGAGGGCGGCGAGCTTACCAAGGCTGTTCGTCGTCGTCCATACTCTGTCCTGCTCTTTGATGAGATTGAGAAAGCACATCCAGACGTCTTCAACATCTTGCTGCAGATTCTGGACGAAGGCCGCTTGACTGACGGTCAAGGTCGTCACGTGGACTTCTCCAACACGGTTGTCATCATGACCTCCAACATCGGCGCTCGCGAGATTGCCCGTACCAACACCATGGGCTTCTCGTCAGAGGGCTCTAAGGGTCTCTCCGACAAAGAGATTACCAGCCGTGTTATGTCCGAGCTCAAGCGTGGATTCCGCCCAGAGTTCTTGAACCGTGTGGACGAGATTGTTGTCTTCAAGTCGCTCTCTACCGAGCAGCTTCATGGCATTGTTGACCTCATGGTTCTTGAGCTGCGCGATCGCCTGATTGCCAACGGCATGTCCATTGAGCTTACCGAGGCCGCAAAGGATCTGATTGCCAAAGACGGAACCGACCCTGTCTACGGCGCTCGTCCGCTGCGCCGCACCATTCAGTCGATGATTGAAGACCCACTG
>JABZHE010000076.1:0-5319 GCA_015259025.1 Atopobium sp.
GTTCAGGATGTACTTGGTGCATCTGATACGGCTAAAGGTGTCACTGTAGAGGTGCTGCCTGATAGCTCGCTAAATGTTACCGTTTCTGTACTTATTAAATATGGTTCTTATGCGCCTCAGATTTTTGAGGATGTTAAGCATACAATTGTCGAGAAAATCACCGGTATGACAGGCCTTGAAGTTTCTGGTGTTAACCTGCGAATTGAAGATGTTTTAACCGAAGAAGAATACGATCGCCTAAAACATCGTTCAGAAGAGCCTGAACAGCTAGACAAAGAAGAGTAAAGTACGCTAAAGTTGCACTGTTTTACGCTTTTATAGTAATTGTTTTATTGTTTTGTCACTACAAGCTCCCTAAGCGCAAGGAGTTTTGCCATGAAAAGGCTTTCACGTTGGAGCATGGCGATTGTTGCTACATTTGTATTAGCACTCTCGCTCGTTGGAGGATTTGCAAAGCAAGCGCTTGCAGACACCACCCCTGTTACTTCAGAGGCTGAGCTGCTGGCTGCTATTGCTGCTGCTCCAGCAGATGGTTCACAGTCTATCGTTCAGGTGAACGCAGACTTTACCATTACTGCTCCAGTTCAGGTTCCAGCTAATAAGAACATTAGGCTGATGGGTACTGGAACTATTACCAGTGCCATGACCGGCTCTAATCATTTCTATATGTTCAAGATTGCCTCTGGCGGCGCAGTTACTCTTGATGGTGCCACCATTGATGGCAACAACACTGCATTTGCCGTTGAGAACCGTGGTAGCTTTACCTTGCTTCGTGGCGTTATTAAAAACGGTAAGGCAAAACCTTATCCAGGAAATAACGGCGTAGTTCTCACCACTGGTGCTGGTGCAAAGTTTGTTATGGCTGGCGGCACCATTCAGGACAGCACGGTTGCTAACGCTCTTGGTGGCGCAGTCACTGTTGCGAATGGTGCAACAGGTGAGCTCCGTGACGGTACCATTCAGAACACTACTCTTACCAATCAGTACTCTGGTAGCGTTATGGTAAGAAATGCAGATTTTACTATGACTGGCGGAACCATCACTGGTGGCGATGCTTCTTCTACCATTAATTCTTCTGGTGGTCTGATGCTTTATGCCTTGGATCCAAACGGCGAGACAACAACAGCCACTATGGGTGGTGGATATATCACTAACAATAAGGCTGTTGATGGTGCAGGCGTCCACGTTTACGCAGGTAATCCTCAGTATGGTGACTCTAAGTCAAAGGCAGACTTTACCTTCAACGGTGGCTCTATTACTAATAATGTTGCTTCTGAGTCCGGTGGCGGTATCTATGTAACTTGGAACGGCAACGTTGTTATGAACAACGGCATCATCAAGAACAACACTGCTGGCATTGCTGGCGGTGGCGTTGCTACCTACGACCAGTTTGTTGGCGTTGTTGGCGGTCAGAAGGTTCCTTACTCCAAGGTTGGTGCTCCATGGAATAACTGGCCAAACATTTATCGCGCTGGCTTCACCATGAACGGCGGCTCTATTGACGGAAACAAGGCCACCAGTAATG
This sequence comes from Atopobium sp., assembly GCA_015259025.1. Classification (GTDB taxonomy): domain Bacteria; phylum Actinomycetota; class Coriobacteriia; order Coriobacteriales; family Atopobiaceae; genus Lancefieldella. The sequence continues at coordinate 1,526 of JABZHE010000076.1, forward strand.
GCACCAACCAGCTTGGTGATAAGGGTGTTGGTGCTGGTATTTATATTGCATCTGCTAATGCAACTCTTAATGCTGGCGAAATTATCAATAACACTGCAAATGACCAGGGCGGCGCAGTTTACGTTGCATCTGTTCCGTATGTTCTTCATATCAATAACGCACTTATTAAGGACAACACTGCAACAGTTATTGGTGGCGGTGCATGGTTCTGCCCAACTGGTGATGCAGAGTTCCATTCTAAGAACGGCGTAGCATTCTTCAACAACACCGCAAATGGTGCTGGTGATGAGATTGCAACTGTTCGTGGCGCAGGTTATAGCGGCGGTGCAACTATTTCTGATTACATGCTTGGTGGTGCTTCTGCTCACTGGACTAAGGATGGCGCTGTTACTATCAACCTTCCTTCCATCGTTGGTGATGCAGATCCAGCTGCTGCACGTCACACCACTGAAGAGGTAAGCAATATCGTTAACAACACCGATATGCTTGCACTTGAATCCAACCCACGTCACGAGTCAATTACTGCTGCACAGAATAAGGCTAAGTTGCTCATTTATGGCAATACTGCACAGCGTGGTGGCGGTATTGGTTCCAACGGTACCGTTATTACCGGTGAAGAGGGCACGCAGGATGTAACTGTTAAGAAGGTTTGGGATACTTCTGCAAATCCAGACGCAGTTATTCCAGAGAAGCTCACTGTTTACCTTGTTGCTGATGGTTATCGCGTTGACTCTGTTGAGCTTTCTGCAGCTAATAACTGGGAGCACACCTTTACTGGACTTCCAGATAACGTTACTCTGACCTTCGAGGAGTCCACTCCAACTGGTTGGACTGCTCAGACTCCTGAGGTTAACGGCAACGTTACAACTCTCACTAACAAGGCTGACGCTCCTGTAACACGTGATATCCCAGTCACCAAGGTTTGGAACGGTACAAAGAAGGATTCCGTCACCGTTCACCTTCTTGCTGATGGCGTTGACACTGGTCAGACCGTTGTTCTTTCTGAGGCAAATAACTGGACCAGCTCATTTAATGGTGTAAATCTTTACGCAGCAGATGGCCACGCCATCGCTTACACCGTCTCTGAGGATGCTATTGAGGGTTACACGTCAGAGATTACTGGTGATATGGTCAATGGCTTTACCATTACCAACACCGAGACTCCAGTTACCCCAACTCCAGAGAAGCCTGGTAAGAAGCGTAAGCATCGTACGCCTGACACTGGCGATGTAGGTGTTGTAGCTATGGTTGCGTTTGCTACAGTTGGTGCTGGTTTTGTTGGTGTTGGAGCATATGCTCGCACTCGTAAAGATCAGTAAACTACATACCTACATTTAGTATGCAAATCCCTCGCTTTCATAGAAGGCGAGGGATTTTTGTTAAGCGGCTAAATTCATGCTTTAACTGGGGATGTTTACGTTCACCGAATTTGCCAACCGTTTAACCAATAAGAGCGTTCTTCTCGCCATGGAGTGTAAGAGAAGAACGACAATACTACTAGGTGGATAGTGAATATCTGCATGAGTACCTTATTGGAGGTTGTTATGGAGCTCAAAGCTGATAAAAAGGTAATTGTCGAGCGTAATAACAAAGTTGTGTACGACAACGGAGACACAGTCGTTAAGGTGTTCAGCGGAAGCAAACCTTCTGCTGATATTATGAATGAGGCTTTAAACCTCACTCGTGCTGAACAGGCCGGCATCAACGTTCCTTCTCTTGTAGAGATCAGTAAGGTTGGTAATTGCTGGGCTGTTTCAACCAGAAAAGTTGAAGGCAAAACAATAAGACAGCTCATTGAAGAGCATCCAGAAAAAGAGGATGAGTACCTCAATAAGTTTGTTGATATTGAGCTGGCCATCCACGCTCATAAGGCGCCACTTCTGACTCGCCAAAAAGATAAGTTCACCCGAATGATTAATAGCATTCCAGACATTCTTGATGAGGCTACAAGGTATGAACTCCTACTTAAGCTTGATGGTATGAAGCCTCACACTAAGGTCTGTCACGGTGACTTTGTTCCTTCCAACGTTATTCTTGCCGAGGATGGCGCTCCAGTAATTCTTGACTGGGCCCACGCAACACAGGGCAACGGTGCTGCAGACTGCGCTACAACTTACCTGCACCTGCTTCTTCATGGTGATGAGGAACTTGCCGAGAAATACATCAACCTTTATTGCACCAAGCAGGGATGCACTCGTCAGTATGTAAACGAATGGCTTGGCATTGTTGCTGCAGCAGAGCTTGCGCGCGGTCGTGTAAAAGAAACAGAGTTCCTGCTTAAGTGGGTAAATGTTTTTGATGCAATGTAGTTGGTTACAAGAACTTTAAACTAACTGAGAAGAGCCTCGTCAGGGGCTCTTCTTTTATTACACTTCTTGTTGTTACATAAAGAAGCACAAGGAGTTAGCTATGTACGATATTGATCCAAAGCAGACCACCGCCAATTCAGAAAATAAGAAATCAAAGCTTGAGCGTATGAGCGCTGGTGAGTGGTGCGGTGGTGAAGCTGATGCAGAACAAAGCGCAGCTTTTTGGCGTGCTAAGGATCTTGCCTGGGAGTTTAACCAGACTCGCCCAAGCGATAAAGAAAAGTGTCGTCAGATTTTGACCGAACTTCTCGGCGAATTGGGAGAGGGAAGCGCAGCAGTTTCTCCTTTTCATGTTGACTATGGCTTCAACATCAAGATTGGTCCACACAGCTTTATTAACCACGGTGCATACCTAATGGATTGTGCGCCTATTACCTTTGGTGCTCATAGTTTTGTAGGGCCCCAATTTAAGGCGTACACCGTTCAGCATCCTCTAGACGCTGAGGAGAGAAACGCTTGGTATGAGCGAGCTTTACCTATTACGGTAGGGGATAACTGCTGGTTTGGTGGAAATGTAACGGTGCTTCCTGGTGTAACTATTGGCAACAACTGTGTTATTGGTGCTAATAGCCTAGTCACTAAAGATATTCCAGATAATTCTCTTGTTGTTGGATCTCCAGCAAAAGTTGTACGTCAAATTACTGAGGCGGATAAGCTGGGACTCAAAGACCTTTTGGGCTAGTTCTGTTAGGCTAGGCGCGCGTGGCTTCGGGGCATAGGACTTTAGAGTACTCGGTTTCAGAGCGCACGAAAATGTGCGATTTAAGAAAACCCTGCTAGATTAGGCCTTTTAGGGAGATTGTTTAACTATTTATTTGATGTTAGAGGCATCCGCGCTATAATAAATACACGGGGAGCTGGGAAATGGCCCGGCTGAGAGGCAGCACCTTATGCTGCGACCCATAAACCTGATCTGGGCAATGCCAGCGTAGGGAGCCAATGCCGTCCTTACGCACTATAAGAAGGAGGGCATATGAAAAAACTTTCTCAGTTTACATTGCAAGCCATATCCCTTACTTCTTTTCTTGTGCTTTGGCAGCTTGTTATTGTTGCAGGAATTATTCCAAATTACCTTGTTCCAACTCCTGTTCAGGTTGTATTTGCGCTGGTCAAGGATTTTCAGCTTCTTCTGACACATACCGGGATTACGCTTCTAGAATCCCTTGTAGGTCTGGCTATTGGAGTGCTTATTGGCTTTGTGCTTGCAATCCTTATGGACTTCTTCAAAACGCTGGACAAACTGCTCTCTCCACTTGTAACTATTTCACAGACTATCCCTATTGTGACCATTGCGCCGCTTCTGGTGCTTTGGCTGGGTTATGGCCTTTTGCCAAAGATTGTTCTTGTGGCCATTTCAACGTTTTTCCCTATTACCGTGGCGTTGAACTCGGCATTTAAAGCAATTGATCCTGATATGGTTGACCT
>JABZHE010000077.1:0-5158 GCA_015259025.1 Atopobium sp.
CGGCGCTTGAGCTCGTTTTTCTTGTCGTACGGAATGAACGGAGCCATGTACTGGATGGACGGATCGGAGAGTTCGTCCACGTTGAGGCCCAGCGCCTGAGGGTAGCTCATGACAATTGGGCAGTTGTAGTGGTTGGTTGCGGAGTCATCCTCCTTGCGCTCCCAACGAATACATGGCATCCAAATGAAATCTGGGTCCTTAGCCAGCAAGTTCATGATGTGGCCATGAGAAAGCTTTGCGGGATAGCAAGCAGACTCGGAAGGCATGGACTCAATACCCGCGTCGTATGTCTTTGCAGTAGTCTGATCAGACAAAATGACCGAGAAGCCCAGCTTAGTGAAAAACGTGTGCCAGAACGGATAGTTCTCGTACATGTTCAGCGAGCGAGGAATACCAACGGTGCCGCGTGGAGCCTCGTCAGCGGGAAGCGACTCGCGGTCAAACAGCAGCTTGTTCTTGAACGCAAAGAGGTTTGGCGCCTCGTTCTTCTTGGCGCCACGCTTCTTACCTGCGCCTTTCTCGCAACGGTTACCGGTGATAAACCTGTGGCCACTGCCAAAGTCATTGATGGTAAGCATGCAGCTGTTAGGGCAGATGCGGCAGTGCGTGTTGGTAAGCTTGACCTGCAGGTTGTCGATGGACTCGCGGTCAAGCAGGGTGGATACGCCGTCAATACCTGCGCGGTCGCGGGCGAGAAGAGCGGCGCCGTAGGCACCCATGACACCTGCAATATCAGGACGGATGACATCTCTGCCGGTGAGCAGCTCAAAAGCACGGAGCGTTGCGTCGGACATGAAGGTACCGCCCTGAACAATGCAGTGCTCGCCAATCTCGCTGAAGTCGCGGAGCTTAATGACCTTGAACAGGGCGTTCTTGATGACGGAATATGAAAGACCAGCAGCAACGTCGCCGATGGTTGCGCCCTCCTTCTGCGCCTGCTTGACGCGGGAGTTCATGAAGACGGTACAGCGGGATCCCAGGTCAACAGGGAGTGTTGCCTTGGTTGCAGCGGTTGCAAACTCTCGGACGTCCATCTTCATGGAGTCGGCGAAGGACGCAATAAAGGAGCCGCAGCCTGCAGAGCAAGCCTCGTTCAGCATGATGTGCTCAATGACGCCGTCTTTGACCTGCAGACACTTCATGTCCTGGCCACCAATATCAAGAATGAAATCAACGTCTGGGACAAATGCCTTAGCGCCACGCAGGTGAGCGACGGTCTCAATCTCGCCAGAGTCTGCGCGCAGAGCCTCAATCAGGATACCCTCACCATAACCAGTGGTAGTGACATGGCCAATGATGCAGTCGGAAGGCATCTCGTCGTAGATGGAGTCCATGATCTTGCGAGCAGTGCCCAGGATATCGCCGTTGTTATTGTCGTACCAGGTGTAAAGAAGCTCGCCCTTCTCGCCAACAACAGCAGCCTTCATGGTGGTAGAACCTGCGTCGATGCCGATAAACACACGGCCATGATAGTTGGCCAGCTGGCCCTTGGGGACTACCTCCTGGTCGTGGCGGGCCTTGAAGTCGTCAAAGTCCTGCTGGGTAGCAAAGAGTGGGTCCAGGCGAGCAACCTCGGAGCCCTGGATGTCCTTGAGGTTGTCCAGCGCCTCCATGACCTGCGTAAAGGTGATTGGTCGGTCGGACTCGCCCGCCAGAGCAGCGCCCGTTGCAACAAAGAGGTGGGCGTTCTGTGGCAAGACGATGTGCTCGTCGTCCAGGTTAAGCGTGATGTAGAAGCGTCGGCGCAGCTCAGAGAGGTACTGCAGAGGGCCGCCGAGAAACGCGACGTAGCCGCGGATAGGGTGACCACAAGCCAGGCCCGAGACGGTCTGGTTTGCAACGGCCTGGAAGATGGAGGCTGCGATGTCGGCAGGAGCGGCACCCTCGTTGAGCAGCGGCTGAACGTCGGACTTAGCAAAAACGCCGCAGCGAGATGCAATTGGGTAGATCTGCTTGACGTCTTTTGCCAGCTCATTGAGGCCAGTTGCGTCGGTCTTGAGGAGAGACGCCATCTGGTCGATAAACGCACCGGTACCACCAGCGCAGGTACCGTTCATGCGCTGTTCAATGCCGTTGTCAAAGTAGATGATCTTTGCGTCCTCACCGCCCAGCTCAATGGCTACGTCGGTCTGAGGAATCAGCGTCTCAACAGCGCGCTTGGAAGCGATGACCTCCTGGACAAACTCCAGGTCAAGCCATTGTGCCAAGAGCATTCCGCCGGAACCGGTGATTGCGGCGTACATGGGTGTCTCGCCAATGTGCTTCTGGGCTTTGACAAACAGGGAACGAGCCGTTGCGCGGACATCCGTGTGGTGACGCTCGTAGTTTGCGTAAACCAGCGTACCGTCCTCGTCGATGACGGACAGCTTTACCGTTGTGGAACCAACGTCGATGCCCAGCATAAGGTGGGCCTGAGACAGGTCAAGTGGGACGTTTGGTGCAAGCTCGGCACCATTCTCTACCAGCTCAAACTTTGGACTAATCATTGTTTTCCTCTCCGAGAACAAGAGTTGCAAGCGCAAATCGTGGAACGTCTAGCTTGATTGGCTTGCCGTACAGATCGCCAGGTGCAACAAACATGAGGCCGGTCATAAGGCCTGCCATCTGCTCGTCGCTCTCGCGCATGCCGCCGATTAACCAGCGGATAAGGACGCCGACCTCGGCAGAAATTGCAAAGGTCAGATAGTAGTCAAAGAAGGGACCAAGTGCGCGCGGATCAAGGTCGTGAAGGGCGCGCTGGGCGATAACCTCGTGTACCAGGTGCTTGAGCTTATCCTGGAACGCAGGGGCTCCACCGTTGCCCAGCAAGGGACGCAGGTAGAAGCCGTGTTTGCGAATGCTACGGATCATCTCAGTTGCTCCAGGACATGGCCTGTAGGAGTCAATGGCCTCTCTGAGCTCAACGAGGTTGACGCGAGCAAGCTGCTCAACAGCAGGTCGCAGCTCTGCCAGCGCTTCCTTTTCGATGTGAAGCACCAGGTCAGGGATGTCTTTGTAGTGGGAATAAAAGGTTCGACGCGTGAGGCCAGCGCGCTCCGTTACGCCCGTGACGGTCACGGAGGTAAGGTCGCCGGTTGCGTCTATCTCTTCTGCCAGGGCTTTTCTAAGCGCCGCGCGAGTTCTGGCGGTGCGTCGATCAAGCTTGCAAGCTGAAAAAACAGCAGGTACAGACAATGTTTCTGTCATACGTTTCTGAAGCCTCTCCTGGTTGCAGGTACGTACTGGGTGCACGGGCGCGTGTGAGCGGCGCGGGCGATGCGGGCGCGAACGGTGCGACGCGGCGGCACCCAACTTATTGCACATACTGAGTATTATTACACACTCTGTGCAATAACTGCAACCTCGAGAAGACCGATTTTCTCGCCAGACTTTCTTTAACCGCTAGGATTCTATTTTGACCTGCTAGCGCGCCTGATTTCTTAAAAGAATCGGTGGATTTTGCCTAAAAGCATCAAAGAATCTGTGGATTTGCCTGATTTTGTTAAAGATTCGGTGGCTCAAATACAGATTCTTTGCACTTTTTAGGCGGGCTTTTCATGACGTAATTTTTGAATCCAGGATTGATTGTCATAAGCGTTCCCATGGAGCCTGATTTCATCGCCATGTCTGAATGATTTGCTGGAAAAGTACACCATGTCTGAGTGGTTTTGCCGGTTTTTCGCATCATGTCTGAGTAAATTTACTCAGACTTCATGCACTTTTCAGGCTCGCAATTCCAAGCCTCACTGATAGAGCTCACGCATCACCACAGAAACCATGTGTTATCTGCGCCAAGTCAAGCTAGAGCAGCAAAACCGTATATACTCGAATGAAGCGTTATCTGGCGAGAAGCCCCGTGTGCTCGGAGCCCTCGTGGACCCGCCGCTCGCCACGGACCCGCCGCTCGTCACGGACCCGCTGCTCGACGCCCGCCGCGGGCGCGCCGTTGCCACCTACGACCAGGAAGGAAGCCTGTTGGAGACATTCGAATTTGTGCTCATTGTTTTAACCTGCGTCGCGGCTTCCTCGGTTATCGACAAGTTTGTCAACGTCTCCATCCCCGTTATCCAGGTTGTTATCGGCCTGCTGGTCGCGCTCGTTTTGCCCAGCGTCCAGGAGGTTCATCTGGAATCCGAGCTCTTTATGCTGCTCTTCATTGCCCCACTCCTGTTCAACGAGACGAGAGAAACCAACATTCGTGCACTTCTCCTCAACCTGAACAGTATTTTGTCGCTGGCGATTGCTCTGGTAGTTGTCAGCGTGCTTTCGGTTGGCTATGCCCTCCACCTCATGGTCCCCTCAATTCCTCTAGCTGCGGCGTTTGCGCTGGCCTCGGCCCTGGGGCCAACCGATGCAGCCACCGTCACCGCGCTTAAGTCCAACATCCACCTGACCCATCGCCAGCAAACGCTTCTCTCGGGAGAGTCCCTGATTAACGATGCATCCGGCGTCGTTGCATTCCAGTTCTCCGTAGCTGCGGCCGTAACGGGTGCGTTCTCGCTGGTAGACGCAGCGGGATCTTTCACGGTGCTTTTTGTAGGCGGCGTGGCAATGGGAATTGTCACTGGCTTTGCCTTCTCTGCTATCAACGCAATGCTTGGTAGGTTGGGTTACGAGGACACCATTGCAAACGTTCTCTATGAAGTACTGACACCGTTTCTTGTCTATCTTCTTGCCGAAACTTTCCACGTTTCTGGCGTACTTGCTGTTGTAGCAGCGGGATTGGTGATTGCGCTCCCACGAAGGCAGAGCAATAATGCGCTATTTGCAAGACAAAAATTGGTCTCAGATTCCACGTGGAAAGTCATCAGCTTCCTCATCAACGGTACCATCTTTGTCTTCCTAGGAATGCAGCTCCCCCTTGCCGTGCTTCCTGGCACCAACGGCGGCCTCAATATCCTGCAGATTCTAGGAATTGTTGTCGTGATTACCCTGTTCATGCACGGTGTCCGCTTTGCATGGCTCTACGCGCTGGAAACTCACAAACTCCACAAGGGCGGCCATCTCTGCACCGGTAAAGACGCCGTCGACGGCGAGAATGACCTCGCAGGTAGCAGCTCCGACGGCGAGAAGCCCGACCAGCCGCTCGCTGAACTGGGCTCGGAGCAAACCTCGGAGCAGATCGATGACCAGCCAAAACCCACGTGCGCCATAAAACCCATCTCAATCACGTCGGCCG
>JABZHE010000078.1:0-5100 GCA_015259025.1 Atopobium sp.
CCTAAGGTTCGTTTCCGTGTAGCTGAGCCAGAGCAGTACGGTTGGCGGCAGCCTGGTCGCGCTGCTGAGATTCTTGCAGGTAGCGAGACAATCGGTTGGGTTGGAAACATTCATCCTTTGTCGCTGCAGAACTTTGACATTGAGGTTCCTGTCATTGCCTTTGAGATTTCTGTTGCGTCGCTTTTGCGTCTTTCTCAGAAAGATCTTCCTATTGTTGAGCCTCCAACTTACCCAGGTATCTCTATTGACCTGGCAATTGTTGTTGACGAGAGCGTTACTGCTGAGCAGTTGGTTCAGCGTTTGAAGTCTGCTGGTGGCAAGCTCCTCTGCGACATCAGGCTCTTTGACGTGTATCGCGACGCCCTGCGTGTTGGTGAGGGCAAGAAGTCCATGGCCTTCTCGCTCACGTATCGTGCAGACGACAGAACGCTTACTTCAGAAGAGGTTGAGAAGACCCACACAAAGCTTGTGGAGAAAGTTCTTCGTTCTACCGGCGGAGAAATTCGCGGATAAGCAGGTAATTGTAGTGCCAAGTTGGAACGTACATATTGCTCATGCTGACCGGCTCCTTGAGAAAGGAGCCGGTTGCTTGGGTGTAGATATTCACTACCCTGATGCATTTCTACTTGGAAATGTTGCTCCTGACGTGCATATTGGCTTTATGGTCCCAGACTATTCTCACAAGGTGAGGTACGGTCGAAGCCATCAGTCATACCCAGGAAGTTTGCCTATTCCAAGTTATAAGCGGTATCAGCGTAATTTTATGGGTGGTCTTAATCCTGCTGAGTATCTGCTACAGACTGACTTTATTCAGCCAAATGTATCGTATTGTTCACCTGAGCAGCGCAGCTTAGTAGATCAGCGCCAGCTTAGAGAGTTTATCGTGGGCATTTGGTGTCACCTTGTTTGCGACCACGTGTATAACGCTCATACACGGGCATTTTTGCGTGCTCATCATATTCCGACAGGAGAAGATGCACGTATTCGTAAGCAAGCAGATTTTGATGTTTACGGGCGCTCGCTTGTTATGAATCGCCTGCCAGAAGCATCTGATGAGCTCTTTGCAGTTGCTGCTGCTCATCCACAGTATGGGTTTACGCATTCAGATGTTGAGCAAACACTTCAGGTTATACAGCGTATTGCAGAGGAGAATCGCCAGAATAGTGTGAGCTCCCCGCAGTATCAAATGCTTGATACAGAGTTTTTCTCGTCAGCCTACAAAGAGGCGGAAGACACACTAGTTCAAGGATTTATGCTGCAAAAACATAACTAATTCAGTTAAAGTTATATTCTCGCTTTTCTGAGATAGGTTTTGGAGGACGCTATGGAAAAGATGGAATCTCGCGGAACATTTACGGAGTATCTGCCTTCATACACCATTGGTGTTGATGCTTATAAGTCGGTACTGCATATTGTTAAGCGCTTTGGCAAAAATGCCGTAGTCATTGGTGGACCAACTGCAATGGAGAAGGCACGCCCAAAGCTTGAGGCTGCACTTGCGGATTCTGAGGTTTCTATCTCTTCTTGGATTTCTTACGGCACTAACTCTACGCACGCAAATGCCAAGAGAATTGCAGCAATGCCTGAGGTTATTGCTGCTGATATGCTCTTCCTTGTTGGTGGTGGTCGTGCAATTGATGAGGGTAAAGAGATTGCGACTATTCTGGACAAGCCATACTTTACCTTCCCAACACTTGCTTCTAACTGCGCTCCTGTAACAAGAATTGCTGTTTTCTATAAAGAGGATGGTTCTGCAGATACGTACTTCATTCCTGCTGAGCTGCCCGTTCATACCTTTATTGATACGCAGATTATTGCAGAAAGCCCTGATGAGTACTTCTGGGCAGGAATTGGCGATGCCTTCTCTAAGGGTCCTGAGGTTGAACTTTCTTCCAGAGAAGTTGAGCTGCTCCACAGCCCTCTTATGGGACGAGCCCTTGCCGCAGGTGCCTGCATTGAGCCTCTGTTTGATAATGCAGAGCAGGCACTGGCAGATAAGCGCGCCGGCGTTGTCTCTGAGGCATTTGAAAACGTTGTTCTTAACATCATCATTACTGCTGGTGTTGTGTCTAACATGACCACCAACATTGGTGCTGAGCGCGGTGCGTATTACTTCAATTCCTCAACCGCTCATGCCTTCTACAATGCCTTTACTGCTCTGGGCGAGCGTGGCGAGAAACACCTTCATGGTGAGGTTGTTTCCTTTGGTACCTGCGTTCTTTATGCCTTTGACGGCAACCTTAAGGCACTTGAGGAGCAGGTGGCGCTTAATAGAAAGCTTGGTCTCCCAACCACCTTGGCCGATCTGGACATTACTCCAGAATCAGTTGACGCTGACCTGGACATCATTGTTGAGCGAGCTCAGAAGACCAACGAGTGGGGTCGCGCTCCTTATGGATTTACCACTGATCGCTTCCGCCAGGCAATTCTTGATACCGACGCATACGGTAGGGCAGTTGCTTCTGGCGAGAAGGACCAAGAGACAGCAGCTCTTGATGTAATTGCTGCACATGCTCCTTCAGCTGAGACGGCTGTACCACGCAAGATGTAGCTGCAAGTAACCTGAAGAATCACTTTAGGAAGAGGACTTGTAGGAGCCAGCTTTCTTAAGTCGCTTCACGGTTATATAAAAAGTTTTTGTATCAAATGGCAGTTTATTTGGATAAGCTGCCATTTCTTTTAGTTGCAATTTTTGTTCACTATTATTAACAAAAATCGGTAAAAACAAAAAATAACGCGTACGGTCGTTTTTTATCGGTGAAAGTCATATTGACTGTTTGTCACCGTGTTTTACCTTGTAATGGTTTATCTTAGTAACTATCAACTACGAGTCTTTATGGATAACAAATCTATAAGATGCGTAGATTTCATTGGTAAGCGCGGGGGTGAGTATGGCAGAGTTAAATGCATCGTTAGCAGTGAGTGACCAGGATGCATACTTGTTTGCGCAAGGAAAATGGTTCCAGAGTCATAAGAAATTAGGTGCACACCCTGCGGTTCAAGAAGATGGAGTTGAAGGTTATCATTTTGCGGTTTGGGCCCCCAATGCAGCCTCTGTCTCTGTTGTTGGAGACTTTAATAATTGGGATGATACCGTCAACGTTCTTTCTCGCTCAAATCATGGCGGAATCTGGGAAGGTTTTATTCCAGGAATCACCTCGGAAGTATTGTATAAATTCCTGATTGTATCCGCTTCTGGACAGAAGATTTTTAAGGCTGACCCCTATGGTACCTATGCGGAGGTCAGACCACATACGGCATCTATTACGTTTGACCCAGACGTGTACGTTTGGGAAGACGAAGCATGGATGAAGAGACGTGCATCGCTTAAGTTCCTGCATAGTCCTCTTAACATCTTTGAAGTTCATCTTGGGAGCTGGAAGCAGCATACTGACCTGGCTGCCCAAGAGGAAGATTCTGCTGATACAGAGAATGTAGAGCAGGCTGAAGAACCCAAGGACTATTTTGACACCAACGTAGATGCCTTCTACACCTATGATGACCTCTCAGAAGAGTTGGTAGCCTATGTTAAAGATATGGGCTACACCCACATTGAGCTTCTCCCTGTTATGGAGCATCCTTTTGATGGATCTTGGGGTTATCAGGTAACGGGTTATTTTGCTCCCACCTCAAGGTATGGCAATCCTGCTCAGTTCAAACACTTTATTGACTGCTGCCATCAGGCTGGTATTGGCGTCATTTTAGACTGGGTCCCAGGAGGCTTCTGCAAAGATGCTCATGGTCTTGCAGAGTTTGATGGTACCAAGCTCTTTGAAGAAAAAGAGCATCCTAACTGGGGAACTCTTAAGTTTGATCTTACTCGTGGTGAGGTTAGAAGCTTCCTTGTTTCTAACCTGCTTATGTGGCTGAATGACTATCACGCTGATGGCATTCGTGTTGACGGTGTCAGTAGCATGTTGTATTTGAATTTTGGTATCGACGATCCTTCCCAGAAGCGCTTTAACCATAAGGGCACTGAAGAAGATTTGGATGCAAGCGCTTTCTTGCGTCTCTGCAACGAGACAGCTCAAAAAGAACATCCCGATATTTTGATGATTGCAGAAGAGTCCACAGCATGGCCGCTGGTTACCTATCCTCCCGAGGTTGGGGGACTTGGCTTTAACCTTAAGTGGGACATGGGCTGGATGAATGATACGCTGCACTATTGTCAGACTGATTTCCCTTATAGACCAGGTAACCACCGTCTTCTGACCTTCTCCAGCATGTATCAGTTCAATGAGAATTTTGTGCTGCCACTCAGCCATGACGAGGTTGTGCATGGTAAGTGCAGTCTTATTCAGCGCATGCCGGGGGATTGGTGGAGACAGTTTGCTGGCATGAGGGCTTTGGCACTTCATCAGATGACTCATCCGGGCGCTAAGCTCAACTTTATGGGCAACGAGATTGCGCAGTTTATTGAATGGCGCTACTACGAGGGTATTGAGTATTACCTGACTGAGGAGTATCCAACTCACGCTCATCAGCAGGCATTTATTAAGGCTCTTAATCATTTCTATAAGAATCATCCAGGACTTTGGCAGTATGCCTACGACAACCGTGGATTTGATTGGATTGACGCAGATAATAATGAGCAATCAATCATCTCGTTTGTTCGTCACGGAAGAAAGCCTTCCGAGGACCTGGTTATTCTCATCAATTTTGACGTTGCAACCCATCAGAACTTCCGTTTGGGCATGCCTTCTGCAGGCGTGTGGAAAGAAGTATTCAATTCCGACGCAAAAGAGTTTGGCGGTTCGGGTATTGTGAATACTAAGAAACTTTCCACCAAGCCAGTGGCATGGAATGGAAGAGATTATTCGGTAGAACTGTCTGTTCCTCCGCTCGGTGGCATTGTTTTAGCGTTTGAGAAAGAACTTCCAAAGAGGGGGAAGCATGGCCGTAAATAACGGACAAAACATTTTTACCGATAAACAAGATTTTGAAGAGCAGTATCGCGATAAGTTCATCAAGATTCTTGGCAAATACTATGGAGAGTGCACTGATCAGGAGCGCTATAACGTTCTTGCTCACCTCATTGCAGAAAAGGCGCGAGAAATTCAGTCAACCTCCTATATTCATGCAAACAAGCAGGTCTATTAC